>NZ_CP186540.1:600000-835000 GCF_049389645.1 Alkalibacterium sp. f15 | reverse complement strand
CGTGCTACAATGGATGGTACAACGAGTCGCAAAACCGCAAGGTCTAGCCAATCTCTTAAAGCCATTCTCAGTTCGGATTGCAGGCTGCAACTCGCCTGCATGAAGCTGGAATCGCTAGTAATCGCGAATCAGAACGTCGCGGTGAATACGTTCCCGGGTCTTGTACACACCGCCCGTCACACCACGAGAGTTTGTAACACCCGAAGTCGGTAGGGTAACCCTTAGGGGAGCCAGCCGCCGAAGGTGGGATGGATGATTGGGGTGAAGTCGTAACAAGGTAGCCGTATCGGAAGGTGCGGCTGGATCACCTCCTTTCTAAGGATATTGCCATTAGGGCAAACGGAGCCTACACATTTGATGATTACTTTGTTTAGTTTTGAGGGATAGATTTCCTTCAATCTTTGTTCTTTGAAAACTAGATAGTTGATTATATAACAAACACAAAAGTTAAGACACAACACCGAAACAAAATAAAACTGAGACCGTCTTGTTTAGACAAGACACTCAGCGCTATAAATACCCTTAACCGTCAGGTTAAGTGAATAAGGGCGCACGGTGAATGCCTTGGCACTAGGAGCCGATGAAGGACGGGACTAACGCCGATATGCTTCGGGGAGCTGTAAGTAAGCTTTGATCCGGAGATTTCCGAATGGGGGAACCCATCACTTTTCATCAAGTGATATATCTGTAGTGAATACATAGCTATGGATAAGGTAACGCAGGGAACTGAAACATCTAAGTACCTGCAGGAAGAGAAAGCAAATGCGATTCCCTGAGTAGCGGCGAGCGAAACGGGAAGAGGCCAAACCAAAAGGCTTGCCTTTTGGGGTTGTAGGACTGGCGACATGGACGAGAGCGAATAGCAGAAATGACTGGAAAGTCATGCGAGACAGGTGAAAGCCCCGTATGCGACATTCAAACTTGCCTAGCCGGTATCCTGAGTACGGCGGAACACGAGAAATTCCGTCGGAATCCGGGAGGACCATCTCCCAAGCCTAAATACTACCTAGTGACCGATAGTGAACCAGTACCGTGAGGGAAAGGTGAAAAGAACCCCGGAAGGGGAGTGAAACAGCACCTGAAACCGTGTGCTTACAAGTAGTCAGAGCCCGTTAATGGGTGATGGCGTACCTTTTGTAGAATGGACCGGCGAGTGACGATGACATGCAAGGTTAAGCCGAAGAGGTGGAGCCGCAGCGAAAGCGAGTCTGAATAGGGCGTTGAGTATGCCGTCGTCGACCCGAAACCAAGTGACCTACCCATGTCCAGGGTGAAGGTGCAGTGAAATGCACTGGAGGCCCGAACCCGTGTACGTTGAAAAGTGCTGGGATGAGGTGTGGGTAGCGGAGAAATTCCAATCGAACTTGGAGATAGCTGGTTCTCTCCGAAATAGCTTTAGGGCTAGCCTCGGATAATATGCATCGTGGAGGTAGAGCGACTGTTTGGACTAGGGGCCCTTATCGGGTTACCGAATCCTGATAAACTCCGAATGCCACAGATGTAGATCCGGGAGTCACACTGCGAGTGATAAGATCCGTAGTGGAAAGGGAAACAGCCCAGACCGTCGGCTAAGGCCCCCAAATTCTTGTTAAGTGGAAAAGGATGTGGGGCTGCTTAGACAACTAGGATGTTGGCTCAGAAGCAGCCATCATTTAAAGAGTGCGTAATAGCTCACTAGTCGAGTGGCCCTGCGCCGAAAATGTATCGGGGCTAAACAAGGTGCCGAAGCCACGGATAGAACCAATGGTTCTATGGTAGGAGAGCGTTCTAAGGGCGTTGAAGCAAGATCGTGAGGACTTGTGGAGCGCTTAGAAGTGAGAATGCCGGTATGAGTAGCGAAAGACGGGTGAGAATCCCGTCCACCGAATGACTAAGGTTTCCTGGGGAAGGCTCGTCCTCCCAGGGTTAGTCGGGACCTAAGCTGAGGCCGAAAGGCGTAAGCGATGGACAACAGGTAGAGATTCCTGTACCAGTCTGCTTTGTTTGAACAATGGAGGGACGCAGAAGGCTAAGATGAGCACGCTGATGGAATAGCGTGTCCAAGCAATAAGTCTGAGAAAGAGTCAAATGCTTTTTCTCGCACGGACAAGTTGTGATGGGGAGGGAATTAGAGTACCGAAGCATCTGATGTCACACTGCCAAGAAAAGCTTCTAGTTAGAAGTAGGCTGCCCGTACCGCAAACCGACACAGGTAGTCGAGGAGAGAATCCTAAGGTGATCGAGAGAACTCTCGTTAAGGAACTCGGCAAAATGACCCCGTAACTTCGGGAGAAGGGGTGCTGACCAATTGGTCAGCCGCAGTGAATAGGCCCAAGCGACTGTTTACCAAAAACACAGGTCTCTGCTAATTCGAAAGAAGATGTATAGGGGCTGACACCTGCCCGGTGCTGAAGGTTAAGAGGAAGGGTTAGCTTCGGCGAAGCTCTGAATTGAAGCCCCAGTAAACGGCGGCCGTAACTATAACGGTCCTAAGGTAGCGAAATTCCTTGTCGGGTAAGTTCCGACCCGCACGAAAGGTGTAACGATTTGGGCACTGTCTCAACGAGAGACTCGGTGAAATTATAGTACCTGTGAAAATGCAGGTTACCCGCGACAGGACGGAAAGACCCCATGGAGCTTTACTGTAGTTTGATATTGAGTGTCTGTACAGCTTGTACAGGATAGGTAGGAGCCTATGAAGCCAGGACGCCAGTCTTGGTGGAGGCGTTGGTGGGATACTACCCTCGCTGTATGGCCACTCTAACCCACGACCGTTAACCGGTCGGGAGACAGTGTCAGATGGACAGTTTGACTGGGGCGGTCGCCTCCTAAAATGTAACGGAGGCGCCCAAAGGTTCCCTCAGAATGGTTGGAAATCATTCGTAGAGTGTAAAGGCAAAAGGGAGCTTGACTGCGAGACCTACAAGTCGAGCAGGGACGAAAGTCGGGCTTAGTGATCCGGTGGTACCGTATGGAAGGGCCATCGCTCAACGGATAAAAGCTACCCTGGGGATAACAGGCTTATCTCCCCCAAGAGTTCACATCGACGGGGAGGTTTGGCACCTCGATGTCGGCTCATCGCATCCTGGGGCTGTAGTCGGTCCCAAGGGTTGGGCTGTTCGCCCATTAAAGCGGTACGCGAGCTGGGTTCAGAACGTCGTGAGACAGTTCGGTCCCTATCCGTCGCGGGCGTTGGAGATTTGAGAAGAGCTATCCTTAGTACGAGAGGACCGGGATGGACATACCGCTGGTGTACCAGTTGTCAAGCCATTGGCATCGCTGGGTAGCTATGTGTGGAAAGGATAAACGCTGAAAGCATCTAAGCGTGAAGCCCCCTTCAAGATGAGATCTCCCATTCCTTTAAGGAAGTAAGACCCCTGAAAGATTATCAGGTAGATAGGCTGGAAGTGGAAGCGTAGTGATATGTGGAGCGGACCAGTACTAATCGGTCGAGGACTTAACCACCAAAGGTGGGATAAGGGTATGATGTGGAGTTGTGTTGACTCCTTTGTGTGTGTGTAAGATCAACTATCTAGTTTTGAGAGAACAAGGTTCTCATCTAAATAAGAAGAGTCACTGTGCGGTGGCGATGGCGGGAAGGATCCACCTGTTCCCATTCCGAACACAGCCGTTAAGCTTCCCAGCGCCGAGGATAGTGAAGGGTTTCCCTTTGTGAAAGCAGGACGTTGCCGTGCAGCTCTTTTTTTGATATAATGGTGCTAATATAATTATTCCGCAATAGCTCAGCTGGTAGAGCGCATGACTGTTAATCATGATGTCGCAGGTTCGAGCCCTGCTTGCGGAGTTTTTTTTTGTTTAGAATTTGCCGCTTTAGCTCAGTAGGTAGAGCGCATCCATGGTAAGGATGAGGTCGCCGGTTCGAATCCGGCAAGTGGCTTACTTAAAAAGAGATCCTTAGGGTCTCTTTTTTTTGTATGTTTATTGGATGATGTAGGTAATCATTGATGATTCGTAGGCGAAATATTGGCTTCAACGATACAGATATTACACTACTGAATTTTATCTGTTTTAAATTATACTTCAAAGGTTTAAACAACTCATGATGCCCTCAAGTAAACTGCCATTAAGTTAAGATTAGTAAAAAAGTCTGATGATTTGATAAATATTTCAAAAAAAGTAGTCGAATGTGTATTTTTCATTTGTTAATTTAGTATTTACTTCAACTAGAAGATGGCATCAATAATTTTTTTGTTTGTATTAAGAAACTATGGACTGCCCCAGCTCAGTAATACTAGGATACAGATACAGATTGTATAACAAAGGAGATTTACATATAATTAATTGTTGGCTTTTTTTGTTTTTATTAAAAATAAACCGAATGTGATGAGATTCAAGTGAAATCGATACCCTGGTAATGTGCCCTCAATCGGTTATTTAAAATAGCAATTACTCATTTTATTTACAGAAGAATACCCAACCACAACATAGTATAAATCATGAGGAGCTATAAATGGAAAAAATAAACCGATACAAGCACAATGCTTTATACTTAATGAATCTTTTTTGTTGAGTAACCAGATTTTATAGAATTTTTTGTTTATTATACTTTTTCCACTCAACCATACTCGAACGTGGCTATCCAGTAAGTAAATCTAGAATACTTTTTTGAATCACTTGGATTTAAACTTACGTTATTCTGACCGTAAATTAATGTAAGTAGGGAATGCTTAGAAGCATATGTGATCTGGAATGCAGATATAACTATGTGTAATTATTCTATTCAGCCTACACTGCCTGTAAATGAGGAAAGGACATTACTAGTTCCAGCAGCTATAATAGTCAGTTAATAATTTATTCGATATGGTCAAGTCTGTGTTGAAATTATTTTCAGGAAGACTTCTTAAAAATACTGATATTATTCAATAATTGTAGCTGAAAACCCACGACTTACTCGTGGGTCGATAAACCTACGGGGGATATGAGTCCGCTTTGGCGGATTTAAATGCCCTATTTACACTTTTAGGGATGAGTTAGCAGCCTAAACTAAATAAAGATATGTAGTAAACAAACGATGCATACAATGAAGAATAATTAATGTAAATTTTCATACTACATGGTACACTTAAATTAAATAATTTATATAAGGAGTGATTTCTGTGGATTTTATAAAAGGTGAGAATCGCTTTTACAAAGAAGAAAATGGGGAATTGTTAGCAGAAATAACTTATGTTCCAAAAGAAGCTGTTGTTGAGGTTGATCACGTTTTTGTTGATCCGACGCTTAGAGGACAAGGTGTAGCTGAAAAGTTAGTGGAGCGGGTAGTAGAAGAAATGGAAAAAGAAGGCAAAAAAATTATCCCTGTTTGTCCCTATGTCGTTACACTTTTCGATAGAAAACCTGAAAAGTATAATCATATACATGCAAAATAATGTTTCTACTAAGATTTAATGTTTTTACCTAAAAATGTTGACAAATCAGTTGGTTTATTATAATATGTATCTTGTGCTTAAAAAGCACGAGATATGCTGGCCCCTTGGTCAAGCGGTTAAGACACCGCCCTTTCACGGCGGTAACACGGGTTCGAATCCCGTAGGGGTCATAGCAATTCATTAATAAAGTTTAATATTGCCGGTTTAGCTCAGTTGGTAGAGCAACTGAATCGTAATCAGTGGGTCGAGGGTTCAATTCCTTTAGCCGGCATTTCGTATTTTAATACGGAGGGATAGCGAAGTGGTCAAACGCAGCGGACTGTAAATCCGTTCCTTCGGGTTCGTAGGTTCAAATCCTACTCCCTCCATTTATTGGGCTATCGCCAAGCGGTAAGGCAGCGGGTTTTGATCCCGTCATTCCTAGGTTCGAATCCTAGTAGCCCAGTATTCTATAAAAACTGTGCGGCAATTTGCTGCACAGTTTTTTTGTGTAATTTGAAATGATTATTCTTAAATACTTTATGACACGAATAGTTGTTAATCGATAAAATTCACTCGTTTACAGCTTATGATTGTATGGTATACTTACACAGTATATGGTTAGATTTTGGAGGTGGCGTAATGCCTATAGAATTTCTGAGAACATTTGATTGGTCAAGATTATTTGCTTGGCGAACAGGGATTAATATCATTGATATTTTGATTGTCGCTTTTTTTATGTATCAGCTCATGCGAATTGTGAAAGGTACACGTGCTGTAGAACTGTTAAAGGGAATTGGCGTTATCTTATTACTCAAATTTGTAAGTGTGTTATTCCGACTTAATACGACAGAGTTCGTTGTTGATTTCGTTATTCAATGGTCTGCATTAGCGCTTATTATTATATTCCAACCTGAATTAAGACGAGGATTAGAGCACCTCGGTCGAGGATCCGTATTTGGAAGAAAACGAAAATCAAATCCTAGTGAACAAGTTGTTGAGCATTTATCCCATGCCTTACAATATATGGGCAAAAGACGAATTGGTGCGTTGATTTCAATCGAAATGGAAACAGGACTTGACGAATACATTGAAACCGGGATACCGATCAATGCTGACTTGTCTTCTGAATTACTTATTAATATTTTCATACCTAATACACCTTTGCATGACGGTGCTGTGATTATTAAGGACTATAAAATTGCGACAGCCGCAAGTTATCTTCCGCTTTCAGAGAGTCCAGCCATTCCGAAAAAATTAGGGACTCGACATCGTGCTGCGATTGGTTTGTCGGAAGTGTCCGATGCTATTACACTAGTTGTTTCAGAAGAAACTGGGGATATAAGCATCTCTCGTAGAGGAAACCTTATTAATGATATGACACAAGAAGAAGTCATCAGTTACTTAAATAAAGAAATAGTCGAAACTGAGAAAGAGAAAGAGACACGAGGACCTTTACAACAATTTATAGAAGATGTTAGAAAAGGGGTGTCGGGTAAATGAAGATGAATGTTGATAATCCTTGGATTTCAAAATTGATTGCTTTGTTTTTTGCTATCGTTCTTTTCTCGTTTGTAACTTATGAGAATCAATCACGCAATCTTTCAACAAATCCAACAGATGGAGCGAGTATTACGAGTTCAGAAGTCATTACCAATTTACCGATCGATATAAATATTGACCGCGATAATTATTTCGTATCAGGCATACCGGAAACGGCTACAATACGATTAGAAGGTCCGCAGGCTATATTGACACAAACTTTAGCCACGCAAAACTTTACTATTGAAACACCTGACTTGGAAGAATTAGGTCCTGGAAGCCATACTATTGAGTTGGAGGCAGCTGGACTAAGTAACCAGTTGAATTATAGTGTAATGCCTTCAGAAGTTGCAGTAGAAATAGAGGAAAAAAGAGTAGAGGATCATGAAGTAAGCATTGAGTTCAATGAATATGCTCATCTGTCAGACGGCTATCGAGCTCAGGAACCTATTTTATCTAATGAAACGGTGACGATTTCGGGTGCGCTATCTACAATGGAGCAAATCAGTGATGTGATGGTAGTTGTTATGCCAGAAGGAAGCAATATCACTGAAGATATCGAAATGACATTAAACGTATTGGTGCTCGACGAAACGGGTGACCCTTTAAATGTAAACATTTCTCCACAGCTAATCGATGTCATGATTCCTGTTAAAGGAACGCAAAGGACATTGCCGATTGTCCTGGAAGAATCGGGAATCCCAAACGAAGATTATGAATATGCATTAGAAGTTGCTCAAGGGGAACCAGAGAACGTGACGATTACGGGAGAATCTGCTATTATAGAAGAGTTGAATAATTTTGTAATAGAAGTCGATGTCTCAGGGGTTACAGAATCAACAATACGGACGATACCTTTGAATCATCCAGATGGTATAACTGAAACAAGTCCTCGTGAGTTGGATGTTTTGATTCGCGTAACTAGAGTACAAAAAGATGAAGAAGAAGAAGAAAACGAAAATGAGAATGAGAATTAATCAAATTAAAAAGATGAACAACAATAATGTGAGGAGCTAATTTAAAATGGGAAAATATTTTGGAACCGATGGCGTACGAGGGATAGCAAATAAAGAACTGACACCAGAATTAGCGTTTAAGTTAGGACGTTTTGGTGGGTATGTGTTAGCACAGCATTCAAAAACAGATAACCCCCGTGTTTTAGTGGGTAAAGATACACGTATCTCTGGGAGAATGCTGGAATATGCTTTAATTTCTGGTCTTTTATCCGTAGGTGTCGAAGTCTTACGTTTAGGAGTAATAACAACTCCAGGTGTTTCTTTCTTAACGCGTCAACAAGATGCTGCAGCAGGTGTTATGATTTCTGCGTCACATAATCCTGTACAGGATAATGGAATCAAATTCTTTGGTTCTGACGGGTTTAAACTCTCTGACGAACAAGAAGCTGAAATAGAAGCCTTGATTGATACTGAAGAAGATACATTACCTCGTCCGAGCTCAGATGGCATGGGGACTTCTGAAGAATACAAAGAAGGATTACAAAAATATATTCAATTCTTGAAACAAACCATATCTGGAGATTTAGCGGGTATCCATGTGGCACTTGATGGTGCAAATGGAGCCGCTAGTCCGCTACTTAACAGATTATTTGCAGATTTGGATACAGAATTTGACGTGACTGGAAATACGCCCAACGGTCTAAATATCAATGAAGGTGTTGGAAGTACGCATCCAGACTATCTTTCTGATTTTGTTAAAGATAAAGGTGCAGATGTCGGATTAGCTTTTGATGGTGATGGAGATCGTTTGATTGCGGTAGATGAACTGGGTAATATCGTAGACGGCGATAAAATCATGTACATATGCGGTAAATATATGCATGACGAAGGACGCTTGAAGAAGAATACGATTGTTTCAACGGTTATGAGTAATATCGGCTTCTACAAAGCGCTGGAAGCACATGACTTAAAATCAGTGAAAACAAAAGTGGGCGACCGCTTTGTTGTTGAAGAGATGGTTAAAAATGGTTACAATCTAGGTGGAGAACAATCAGGACATGTTATATTCCTTGATTATCATACAACCGGAGATGGCCTATTAACAGGTGTTCAGCTGTTAAACGTGATGAAGCAAACAGGGAAAAAATTATCTGAATTAGCCGAAGAAGTGACCTCTTTCCCTCAGAAACTGGTTAATATTCAGGTAACTGACAAACATAATGTTATGTCTAACCCTGCAATTAGCCAAGTTATTGAAGAGGTGGAAAAAGAAATGGCTGATAATGGTCGCGTGCTAGTGCGTCCCAGTGGAACAGAATCATTACTGCGTGTGATGGCTGAAGCTCCAACAGAACAGGCTGTATTAGAATATGTAGAACGTATTGCAAAAGTTGTAAGAGAAGAATTAGGCACGAACTAAACTTCATATAACAAACGACAAAATAAAAACTACAAACCCCATCGGAATATGTGGTTTGTAGTTTTTTTCTGATATTTACTTGTGGAAAAGGTTTAGAACCAGATGGTCATAAAAAACCAGCTGATCATGATCAATTGAATGATTCCTTCTGCAAGCCTACCGCTTAAAAAACCAATGAGGGTACCAGTAGCCGCGCGCAATGCGGAAAGGAAATCTTCTTGCTGCCAGTACTCGACTATGATAACAGCAATGAATGGCAGAGCTAAAATGCCGAATGGCGGATAAACGAATGCACCGATGATGACTGAAATCGCAGCAACCCGTTCGCCTAATTTGCTCCCTCCAAATTGCTTAACAGCTAATGAACCGGTAAAGATATCAGCCAGTAATAGGACAGCGGTTAAGATGAACATGGATATCCAAAAGAATGTCGAAAGTTCACCGGAGTTAATAAAGAAATGATATATTATAAATCCTCCCCATATAGCGAACACGGATGGCAAAACAGGGAAAAATAAGGCAACGAAGCTGGTAATAAATAAACCAATAATTATGAGCCATAAAAGTATTTCCAAGATTAGAGTCTCCTTTCTTAAAATCAATACACATCCAGTATACTAAATAATGATGTGTTTGAAAAAAGTTAAAGTTGAGAGAGAATAGAGAAGTCTGATTAGGTCATTGAGAACCAGGGTTCAAGTTAAAAAATACTTTATGTTAGAATTTTCAAGAGCGGAATTCATTTTTTTGTAATAAAAGAATATTAAAGGGATAATAGTGAGGCAGGACTCTTAATAGAGGGACTCCTATAGATGTTTTTTAGAGGAAGTAAGATCAATATTTCTTGTGATAAAAAGTTTCGCAAGAAATAATTAAAGGAGTTAGTATGGGAGCATTTAAAAAATATATTACGACATATAAAAGAAACGATCCATCGGCAAGATCAACACTCGAAATAGTTTTAACCTATCCTGGATTTTGGGCTATCATATATTATCGTATCGCTCATTTCTTACATCAGAAGAACTTGAAATTAATCGCACGTATGGTCTCTACGTTCGGCAGATGGGTGACAGGGGTCGAAATCCACCCTGGAGCCGTCATAGGCAGATGCTTCTTCATAGATCATGGTATGGGGATAGTGATCGGAGAAACGGCTATTATCGGTGATGACGTTCGTATTTTTCATGGTGTGACATTGGGTGGCCGTGGAGATGAAACAGGCAAGCGTCATCCAACGATAGAAGATGGGGTTTTACTGTCAGCTCATGCTCAAGTTATCGGTAATATAACAATAGGGAAAAATGCAAAAATTGGTGCAAGTGCTGTCGTCTTGAAAGATATTCCAGAAGGAGTGACGGCTGTAGGCATTCCTGCTAAAGTGGTAAAATCAAAGATTGAAAATCTTGTTAAAACTGACGCCTGCGAACTAAAGTGAATAAAAGCTATTAGTAGAATGTTCTAACTGTTGGCGATATACTTTCTATGAAGTACAAGAAAGGGAGGGTTCTATGAAACGGCTAATCAAAAGCAATTAGTAGAATATTCTGATTATTGGTGTTTTATTGTGTATGAAGTATAAGAAAGGGATGGTTTTATGAAAAAGCTAATCAAAATCATTATGGCTGTTTTGCTTGTCAGCTTGTTATCATCTCCTACTGCTTTTGCCAAAAGTGATAATGCCAAAGAGTCACTTGTTGCGGTGGGTGATTCGATTCCGTTCGGTTACAACTTGGGGCAGACCAACCAAAATCCCGCAAAAACCAGTTATCCTTATGTGATCGGCAAACTAACTGATTTGCGCGTACGTAACCTGGGTGTTCCGGGATGGCAGTCAGATCAGTTATTGACTGCCTTGCAAACCAATCAAAAATACCGACAAGCCATCAGTCACTCGGATTATGTCGCTGTGACCATCGGAAGTAACGATTTCTTGGAAATTCTGCGCGCTGCAGCTACGGAAAGCGGCGAGAATCAGCTTTTATTCCAACAAATACTGCAACAAAAGCTAGAAGAGAGCGATGTTTTCGAAAATATCACCCAGACTATCCAAGAAGTCCGCTCGCTGACAGATTCGCCAATCGTTTTATACAATGTATACAACCCTTTCCAATTGACTGATCCGCTTCTCCATAATGTTTCAGATGTTTTTCTTACACAGATCATCAACCCGGCCTTTGCAGTACTGGCATTCTCTTACCAAGATGTCTACCTGGCTGATGCCTACAATGCATTCGGCAATGACCAAGCCAGATACGTCTTACCTGGAGACATTCATCCGACCGAAGACGGACAAGCCAAACTTGCTGAAATCAGCTTACAAGCTTTTGGGGTCTATTAAGTAAAAGAAAAAAGGTTTAAAGGTTGGTTCTTTCCTATTATGAATTACTACCTTTAAACTAGACAATCAATAAAAGCGATTCTATGCAGTCCAAAGAAGGTGATCCCGATAAACTACGGGGGTCATCTTTTTTTTGATAATCATTACATCATTATCAAATGAAATATATTCTTCTACAGAATTCCATATATCCTGAAGGGTTTCCTGTTTCGTTCTTAACGCTCCTTTCTTGCAACAATGATATTTTACTGAATATAAATTACATTCCAGATAAGCTATGTGCGATTTTTGCTTCTTCCAACTGCTCCTTAAGAGATCTCCTTTTTATGCTATAATAGTAAAAATAAAGAGGAGTGAAGCTCATGGATTCAAAAAAATGGAAGATGAAGGATGCCTTGATGAGGGAGTTTAATCAGGAAAAATCAGATTCGGGTGTTTCAGGGAAACGTCTGGCTGAAAGATTGGACACTCTATCGATGATTGGTAGAACAAGTGACAACGGATCCAAGCGCCCAGGGTTTTCGCTACTTGAATACGAAGCCAAAAGGACTGTGATAAAATGGATGAAGGAAGCGGATTTAAGTGTTCGTCAAGATGGTGCAGGTAATATTATCGGCCGACTGGAAGGAGAACAGTCATCTCTTCCAGCCATCATGAGCGGCTCTCACGTTGATACCGTCCCAAATGGTGGACATTTTGATGGCACTTTAGGCGTGTTGTCCGCACTGGAAGTCGCACAAGCTTGGAAAGACACAGGGTACCTGCCTAAGAAACCTTATGAAGTAGTCATTTTTACGGATGAAGAAGGTTCACGGTTTAATGGTGGGTTGACTGGAAGCGAAGCACTGACAGGTGACTCAAATATAGACGATTTGTTATCTAAAGTGGATAATGAAGGACGCACATTTAAGGAAGTCATCGCGGATGTCAGTTTGACAGTTGAAGGATTTACACAAGCCAAGAGAGATTTAAATGAAATCGAAACATATATAGAGGTACATATTGAACAAGGGAAACGTTTAGAAAATGAAGATCTTCCGTGTGGCATTGTGAATGGGATCGCTGGACCGTATTGGATGAAAGTAACATTTAAAGGATTAGCTGGACATGCCGGCAACACGCCCATGAATGACCGCCGAGATGCACTAGTTGCGGCTAGCGCATTCATTCAAAGAGTGAGTGAGTTACCTCGAACAATAAATACGACATCTGTAGCAACTGTGGGCAATATAGAAGTGAAACCGAACGGGACCAACGTCATTCCGGGCGAAGTCATTCTATATGTGGATATTAGAGATATTGAGAGTGAGTCCAGACAAGAACTGATTTCTAAAATTATCTCATGTGGTGAAAATATAAGTCAACAGTCGGATGTTTCTTTTGAGTATAAGTGTGTGCATAACTCTTTGCCTGTCCCCATCCCCTCAGCACTGCAAGAAAAACTCGCTGAAGCTACTAAGGAAGAAGGAATAAGACCTTATTTCTTACCAAGCGGAGCTGGTCATGATGCAATGATACTAGGTAGGTATATGCCTGTTGCGCTTTTATTTGTCAGAAGCAGGGACGGAATCAGTCATAATCCGGATGAATGGTCAGATTTAAGTGATTGTGTCCAAACCGTACAAGTATTGAAGAGGTATATCGAGAAAATGCAGGAATTACAATGAGAATGAGTCAATAATTCAATCTGTGAATGTAGTGGACCATAGTGTCTCCAAGAAAATGCATGAAAATTGACGGAATAGGCAATAGCGTGCCCTTCGCCATCTGTTGACTTGGATGAAGGTCACGGAATAGGCAGTAGCGTGCCCTTCGACGTCACTTGACTTGGATGAAGGTCACTGAATAGCCAATAGCGTGCCCTTCGCCATCACTTGACTTGGATGAAGGTCACGGAATAGGCAATAGCGTGCCCTTCGACATCACTTGGCTTGGATGAAGGTCACGGAATAGCCAGTAGCGTGCCCTTCGTCATCGGTTGACTTGGATGAAGGTCACGGAATAGGCAGTAGCGTGCCCTTCGACATCGCTTGACTTGGATGAAGGTCACGGAATAGGCAATAGCGTGCCCTTCGACGTCACTTGACTTGGATGAAGGTCACTGAATAGGCAATAGCGTGCCCTTCGCCATCACTTGGCTTGGATGAAGGTCACGGAATAGGCAATAGCGTGCCCTTCGCCATCAATTGGATTGCCTGAAGAGTAAATAATACTTAATTGTGTGTCTGCTGTCCATGATCTGGCTCTATGGAGAACATTCGATTCTATTTCAATTGATTCTCGAACAAATCTGCAATGAAAATCATAAAGGTAATAAATAGTTGTAAAAAGTAAAAAAGATGACATTGGAATGAAAACCCAATGTCATCTTTTTTTGTCTTTATTTAATTGCGACGTCGGCCGCCTCCGAATATTAAAATGAGACGCATCACACTTAAGAAAGAAGCAATCGCTGCAGCAATATAAGTTAGGGCTGCGGCGTTTAAGACTTTTTTAGCTTGCGGGATTTCTTCTCGGGTCAGCAGATTCTGATCTTCCAAGATACGAATGGCACGCTTGGATGCATCGAATTCAACCGGTAAGGTCACGAGTTGAAAGAGTAAAGTTAATGAAAAGAGCATGATACCGATATTGATCAGTGTATCACCACCACCTTCAGCAAAAAACATACCAAGCAAGAGGATAGGAAACGCAGCGGTTTGACCGAAGTTCGTTACCGGAACCAAGGCTGCACGTAAACGTAATGGTCCGTAATTATCGCGGTCCTGCATCGCGTGTCCCGCTTCATGAGCAGCAACACCAATGGCAGCGACGGAACTTGAATTACGTGTTGTGTCAGAAAGGCGTAAGACATTATCCTGCGCATTATAGTGGTCAGTTAAGTTTCCTCTGATACCCTCAAGACGCACATTCTCTAAATTTGATGCATTCAAAATTTGACGACAAACATCAGATGCCGTGTCCCCACGTTTGCTTTTTACATCACTGTACTTACTATAGGTCGATCGCACATACATGCTCGCCAAACCAGAAATGATTAAGCCGATAATTATTAATATCATGGTTGAATCCCAATAAAAGGGGAAATACATTTTAAGAACCTCCAATACTGTTTTAAGTGAAAATCACTTTTAAGTTCAATTAATTTCACTTAATTATACCATATAGAGACTGTCTTTTCAGATTATTATTATGAATTAGGTGTGATTTATTTTTGTTGAAAGTTAGTTATAAAGCCATTTTTTTTCATACTCATACTGGAAGTAACAACAAAACAATATAATTTAGTAAATTTACTTGTTTAGTTTTACTAAAGGGGTTACAATAATAGTGACTACTATAAGGAGCGTGTTTATAATGGAAAGAAAACAATTAATGAAGGAATTTAAAGAACGATTCAACTATGAAGGTGAACGTGTATTTTTCTCACCCGGACGCATCAATTTAATAGGTGAACACACGGATTACAATGGCGGGAAAGTGTTTCCCTGCGCCATAACAATGGGCACATATGGGGTCGTAAAAGCGCGTAAAGACAATAAAGTCCATGCCTATTCCGGTAATTTTCCTGAAGTCGATACAATAGTGTTTAACATTCAGGACCTCGCTTTCAAAAAAGAAGATAACTGGACAAACTATGTTAAAGGCATGATGAAATATATTCAAGAACAAGTGGGCGAATTGCCTCATGGCTTTGACTTGTATGTTTACGGTACGATCCCAAATGGCGCTTCGCTTTCTTCGTCCGCTTCTTTAGAATTGCTTACTGGAGTGATCGTGCATGACTTGTACAACTTGGATATCTCTCGACTAGACCTTGTCAAACTAGGTATGCGTACAGAAAATGAATTTTTAGGACTCAATTCAGGTATTCTCGATCAGTTTGCTGTAGGGATGGCTGTAAAAGGATACGCTATGTTGCTCGACACAAATACTTTATCGTATGAGCAAGTACCGGTCGATCTGCCGCACCATAAGATAGTGATCATGAACTCCATGACCCGACGTGAACTAGTTGATTCAGAGTACAATACACGACGTGAACAATGTGAAGCAGCGTTAGAACAATTGCAGGAAGTCGTTGACGTTTCTTCATTAGGCGAATTAACAGAAGAAACATTTGAAAAATACAAACATGTCATCAAAGACGATGTATTGATGCGCCGTGCGCGTCATGCTGTATACGAAAGTGCCCGTACTGATAGAGCAGCTGAAGCACTGAAAGCCGGTGAATTAGATCTGTTTGGAAAATATATGAATGAGTCGCACATCTCTTTGGATGAAGATTACGAAGTGACCATTGAAGCCACGGACTTACTTGCTAGATCAGCATGGAAAGAACCGGGTGTCATCGGTGCACGCATGACCGGAGGCGGATTCGGGGGATGCTGTATTGCCATCGTAGAAAATGATGAGGTAAAATCATTTGTCGAAAATGTCGGGAGCGGTTTTAATGAAAAAATAGGACATGAAGCTGAATTTTATATTGCAGAAACAGCTGATGGAGCAAAGGAATGGGTGGACAATGAGTAAAAAGATTACAGCCCCAGCCATCGATCAGATCATTACTGACTTTATCGATTATTATATTAAAACAAATAGAGTAGATAATAATGACCGCATCTATTTGACGAACCGGTTACTTGATCTACTGGATAAAAAAGAAATTGTAGCCTTAATGCCTCTGGAAGAGAATGAGCAACCACTGGAATTGCTGGACAAACTGACGGAGTATGCAGTCAAACAAAATGTGATCGATGACCTTTCTTCTAGTCAGGATGTGTTTGGAGCAAAAGTTATGGACCTAGTAACCATGCGTCCTTCTGAAGTGAATCAGTTATTTTGGAAAGAGTATGAAAAAGGGCCTAAAAAGGCAACCGATTATTTTTACGAAATGAGCAAAGAAAATAATTATATAAAAACAAGAGAAATCGCTAAAAATATTGAATACACCCATCAGACAGAATACGGTGAACTGGAAATCACGATCAATTTATCGAAACCAGAAAAAGATCCCAAAGAAATCGCTTTGGCCAGACAAACGAAGACAAATTATCCTGAGTGTAAACTGTGCATGGAAAATGAAGGGTATGCGGGACACTTAACGCATCCTGGGAGAGCAAACCACAGGCTTGTAAGGATGGAGTTAAACGAAGAAGAATGGGGATTTCAGTATTCACCCTACGCTTACTACAACGAACATGCCATCTTTTTATCTCGTATTCACCGTGAGATGAATGTGGGTGTTCAAGCCATTAAAAATCTTTTGGATATCTTGACCACGTTGCCGCATTATTTTGTGGGTTCCAACGCTGGATTGCCTATTGTGGGGGGGTCTATTCTATCCCATGACCATTATCAAGGCGGACGTCATACTTTCCCTTTAGAGAAAGCCGATGTGGAATACACCTTTGAAATGAGCCAGTCATCAAATGTAGAGGCAAGTGTGATCAAATGGCCGATGTCAGTGATCCGCTTAACGAGTTTGGACAAAAAAGCGGTTGTCAAAACTGCTGATAAAATCATGGAAATGTGGGAAGGTTATTCTGATGAGTCGGTGGGGATTTATGCTGAAGTAGAGGGGGAGCCGCATAACGCGGTTACACCGATAGCCCGACGTAAAGGTGAGGCGTTCGAACTAGATCTTGTTTTACGTAACAACCGGACTTCAAAGGAGTTGCCTGATGGCATCTTCCACCCACACCCACCTGTTCAACACATCAAGAAAGAAAATATCGGCTTGATCGAAGTGATGGGGTTAGCTATTTTGCCTCCACGCCTAAAAGATGAACTGCAGACGGTCAGAGACTTTCTCGGTGGAAAAACCAGTCATGTCGATGCTCTCCATCAAGATTGGGCTGATGAGCTAAAAGAGAAAAACGAGATAACAGAAGATAATATTAACGAAATTGTTGATAAAGCGGTTGGCGATGTCTTTTTACAGGTATTGAAAGATGCAGGCGTCTTTAAACGCGATAAAGAAGGTAAAGAGGCGTTTAGGAGATTTATTGATTATTTGATATCATATTGAAAGATAGATAATCACTTTAGGAGGAAAAAATCGTGGAACTGACAAAAACTGTTTTCGGGACGTATGAAGGTAAAGATGTGCATGAATATACATTAACCAATTCGAAAGGTGTCTCAATAAGCGCGATGCCATTAGGTGCAACCCTGACTAAATTGGTAACACCAGACAAGGACGGAAAAAAAGAAAATATCACTTTGAACGTCGAAAGTTTAGAAGACTTTGTAACGCATCGTCCTTTTTATGGCGCAACGATAGGGCGCGTCGCTGGTCGCATCACTAAGGGTAAATATTCCTTAGGTGACAAAGAGATACAATTGGACGTCAACGAAGGAAACAACTTGTTGCATGGTGGCCCCAAAGGCTTAGACACAAAGCTATGGGATGTTGAAGCGAACGAAGACGAAGGTAAACTCTCTTTTAATTATGAAAGCCCGGCAGGAGAAAATGGTTTTCCTGGAACTATGCAGATCACTGTCACGTATACGCTGACGGAAGCGAATGAATGGGTGATCGATTACACAGCGACGACAGACGAAACGACGTTGTTTAATCCCACCAATCATGTGTATTTCAATTTAGCGGGGGACATCAATAAACCGATATTAAATCATGAGTTGGAGTTGGCCAGTCGACATTATGTGCCACTTGCTGAAGAAAACCTGCCAGGTGGCAACTTGGAAAGCGTTGAAGGTACACCATTCGATTTTACAGTATTGAAACCAGTCAAAGATGCAGTCCTTTCCGATCATCCTCAAATCAAACCGTTAAATGGTTTGGATCATCCGTTTGTACTGGATCAAAAAGATGAAGTTAAAGCTAGACTGTATGATTCAGAAAGTAAAAGAGAAGTGAAATTATTTACAGACTGTAACAGCGTGGTCGTGTTCACTCATAATGGAGAAGTGGATGATTATACAATTGACGGAGGACCGGCTAAGCAGTATGCGGGTATTACTTTGGAAACTCAAACGTTACCTGATGCAATCAATCAGCCGGGATTCGGAAATATTATTTTGAAACCAGAAGAGACGTTCCGGTCACGGACGACATATGAATTTGGAGTAAGAAACTAACAGAATGTGTAAGATTGAAAAAAAGTGATGATTAAGGAGAGTAGAGATGGCAACTTTAAAGGATATTGCAAACAAAGCAGGAGTTTCGACATCTACTGTATCTCGGGTACTGAACTATGATTCATCATTATCCGTCGGGGAAGAAACGAAGAAAAGAATTTTTGAAGCCGCAGAAGAGCTGGAGTATAAAAATAAAAAAAAATCAGCTAAAAAAGCAAAAGGTAAATTGGCTATCATCAACTGGTACACTGAAGCAGAAGAACTTCAAGACATCTATTATATGTCTATACGTTTAGGCGCTGAAAAACGTGCTAAAGCATTGGGATATTCCTACCGCCGTGTATATAAACAAGATGATTTTATAGAAAAAACTGACTTGAATGGCATTCTGGCGATTGGGAAATTCAGTGAAAAACAAGTGAAGCAATTAAAAAGTAATGATGTTCCGCTTTGTTTTGTAGATTACCTGCCGAAAGAAGAATGTGATAGTGTGGTGGTAAACTTCAAAAAAGCAATGCGCGAAAACATTGATTATCTCATTGAAAAAGGTCATGTACAGATAGGCTTTATTGGTGGGGAAGAATCATTTAGTGATGGAACCGGTCATTGGACTGACCCGAGAGAGAAAATAGTGAGAGAGTATCTTAAACGAAAAAAAATGTATCATGAGAACTATTTCTTTACAGGAGCTTTTCGTGTTGAAGATGGCAAAAAAAACATGCTCAAGGCACTGGAGTCCATCGAAAAAGATCAATGGCCAACTGCTTTTATCGCGGCGAATGATGCGATTGCTATTGGTTGTTTAAAAGCACTGTATGAGAAAAATGTTAAAGTACCAGAAGATATCAGTATCATTGGCTTTAATGATATTTCTACAGCTAAATATATAACGCCTTCTTTAACAACAGTGAAGGTCTACACAGAAGACATGGGTATTAGTGGAATCAATCTTCTTCATGAACGGATCGAAGAGGGACGCGATGTTGCAAAAACAGTGATCATGTCTACAAAACTCATTGAACGAGAAAGTACCTAAAAAAAGTCGCCTCTTTTGAGGCGACTTTTTTCTTATCCTAATTCACAGCCAGTTAAGTTTCTCAAAAGCATTGTCTTGTGGTTGATACCCTAGTTTCACGCGTGCAGAATGAATATCTAAGCGTGGGAATGTATTGTTTGAGAGCCCATTCACCAGTAAGTAGGGTTCCTCAAGGGTTGTAGCCAAACAGCAGTCGATGAGATGATTCATGTCTCTGGCTGAAAAATACATAGCCATACCATTGAAATCACTTTCTGGATCGATTTTTGAGTCGTCCGATTTATAATCACCAATACGAATACCAATGGATTCGATATTTTTATTAAAGGCATAATAGCTGGCTAAAGCTTCCAAGTATGCTTTAGAAACACCATACAAATCATCCGGACGGACTTGATCGGTCGTTTTCACTTGTACATCATCGGGGTATGCATCACTAGCATGAATAGAACTCGCAAAAATAATGCGTTTCAGCTTAGGAGCATTCAACGCTTTTTTATATAGATTCTGTGGTAAGACGTAATTCAAGCCAACGAGTTCATCATAAAAGTCAGCATCAGGGTCTGGATTTGCAGCGAGTTGGATGACATACTCCGCGTCATCAAGTAATCCGTCCCATGCCTCAAGTTCTGTTAAATCTTTCTGAATGGTTTCTACACCCTTTTTCAGTTCTTCCGGAAAAGATGAAAAGTCAATATCAGCAAGAACCAGCTCATGCTTATCTTTTAAATGCCTGGTTAAATTTGTTCCAATTGTCCCGGTAGCTCCGGTAATCAGTATCTTACTCATCTGAAACCTCCTTGAATGATAAATAAGGACTCCATCCTTAAACTGATAAGGATGGAGTAGAACGCTTATCTTTTTTTATCGTTTTCCTTGTGGTCTTCTTTGGCTTCGCCAACGGCATCATGACCATGACCTTTTGCTTTTTGAGCTTTACCTTCTGCTTGTTTACCTAAATCATCTGTAGCATCACCATAAGAGTCTTTAGCTTCTCCCACTAATTTGTCTTTAGCACCTTTAGCTTTATGTTTTAAACTATCTTTATTTTCAGTCATTAATTCTCGCTCCTTCTTTAGTTATATTATGTTCACATTTATTGTAGGACTATTAGTAAATTATTGCAAAAATTAAGGTTGAAACGTGTCAGATTTGTTTCTCCTGACCGTCATAGTGTGCTAAAATCAAGTTAAATAGATTGATGACCAGAGGAGTCTAAGTATGAAAATTTTGGCTATAGATACATCTAATCAAGTAATGTCCGTTGCGCTGATGGACGAGGCTCGTTTAATCGTTGAACGCATAATAAACGTTAAGAGAAATCACAGCATTCAGTTGATGCCGGCTATTGAAGCAATAATGAAAGAAGCTGACTGGAAACCTAAAGAGTTAACAAGAATCGTTGTGGCGAAGGGTCCTGGGTCCTATACGGGGGTTCGTATAGGTGTCACTGTGGCAAAATCTTTGGCCTTCAGTTTGAATATTGAGCTGGTAGGTGTATCTAGTCTTGAAGTTTTAGCTGCAAATGGTGCACAAATACCAGATTCATACTGTGTTCCGATTTTTGATGCCAGACGTGGCAATATCTATACAGGCTTATACCAATATAAAGAACACAGACTTGTTCAAATTGAAAAAGATACACATATTGCTGCTGAACAATGGGGACTGTATCTGAAACGTCTAAAGGGACCCATTCAATTGTTGGGTGAAGATCGACTAATACACACAGAGCTATTTGAAAACAACTGCGGAGATAACTTGATTGAATTACCTGCAAGTCTGCATTATCCACATGCGAGTGTATTAGCCGAACGAGGAAGTTACCTTGAACCGGAAAATGTTCATTTGTTTGAACCAGAATATTTAAAGCTAGCTGAAGCTGAGCAGAATTGGATGGAGGCACATCCTGACTTTGAAAAAGGAGACGGGTGGATTGAAAAACTTTAAAGAGTGGATTTCAGAAAGAGTAGCTAAATCGTCAAATAAATCATTCTCACCTATTTCAAAACGCGTAAAATTGCACCAACCTTTTTACGCTCTTTCGGATGAGCAGTTTCTCAAAGTGAAGATAGCTGATGAAAATGACGTAGATAGTATTTTGAAAATCGAACGCCTTTGTTATGAGGGGCAGATGCCTTGGAACCGTACGGCTATTTTTCACGAAATACGTTATAATAAAAATGCTTTTTACATTATCTTGTACGATGATGAAGAGCCAGTGGCCTTTGTTGGCACTTGGTTTGTCGCACATGAAGCACATATCACTAATATTGCGACGGTACCATCGTATCAAAATAAAGGGATAGCCACATACTTATTAAAAGAAATCATTCGTGTTGCGCTGGAAGAAGAAATTGGAAAAGTCACTTTAGAAGTAAGAGTTTCTAATAATACGGCTCAGAGTTTATATCGGTCTCTGGGTTTCATAGATGGTCGAATTAAGAGTAGATATTACGCCAACAATCACGAGGATGCTCTCGAAATGGTAAGAGTGCTTGTACAGGAACCTGGTGAAACGGTGAATGAGGGATGATCAGCAAGATGCAAAAACAACGCGTAAGTATCAGACGATATAATTTTAATGAAGATAAACATGATCGGTTCTATGCTATTGCAAAGCAGTCTTTTAGCTACGGTTCACCCTGGTCAGTGGAACAGTACCGTGAAACGTTAGCAAGAGAGGATCTTGTCTTTTTTGTAGCCGAAATAGAGACGCATCTTATTGGTTATATTGGTGGGAAACTGTTTCTCGATGAGGCAGAGATTTATACGATCGTTGTATCCAAAGAATTTCAACAACAACAAGTCGCTCACTTTTTGCTGAATCGATTTGAAGAAGAATGTCATTCGGAAGAAATAGACACAATTTTTTTAGAGGTGAGAGAATCTAATGAAATAGCGCAATCGTTTTATCTGAAAAATGAATTTGAAGTTATTGCAGCAAGAAATAATTATTATACCCAACCCTTAGAAAACGCAATAATAATGAAAAGTAAGAGCAGAGAGAAGGCAGAACATGGAAAAGAAGCGGATCTTAGCGATAGAGACAAGTTGTGATGAAACAAGTGCTGCAGTGATAGAAGACGGTCATACGATACTATCGAATATTGTCGCTTCGCAAATAAAAAGTCACCAGCGATTTGGTGGCGTTGTCCCTGAAATAGCTAGTCGTCATCACGTCGAACAAATAACATTGATTATAGAAGATGCACTAAAGGAAGCGGGCGTTTCCTATGATGATCTAGATGCTGTAGCAGTCACGGAAGGTCCGGGACTCGTAGGTGCTTTACTGATTGGCGTAAATGCTGCGAAAGCCATCGCTTTTGCTCACGATTTACCGCTGATAGCCGTCAATCACATCAAGGGTCATATCTTTGCCAATCAATTAGTATCCACGCTATCATTTCCCATTCTTTCGCTGGTCGTGAGTGGTGGGCATACTGAACTTATTTATATGGAATCAGAAGATTCTTACGAAATAATTGGAGAGACGCGTGACGATGCAGCTGGAGAAGCGTATGATAAAATTGGTCGTGTCTTAGGCGTTCCTTACCCGGGAGGTAAACATATCGATCAAATGGCTCATGAAGGAAAAGATACCTATCATTTTCCGCGAGCAATGATAAAAGATGATACGTTTGATTTCAGTTTCAGTGGATTGAAAAGTTCGTTTATCAATACCGTTCATAATGCGAAGCAGAAAGATGAAGAGATTCATCTCAACGATTTAGCAGCCAGTTTTCAAGCCGCCGTCATTGACGTGTTAGTTTCTAAGACCATTCGGGCAGCCAAAGGAAAAAAGGTCAAGCAATTAGTTCTGGCTGGCGGTGTAGCTGCAAATAAAGGTTTGCGTACAGCGTTGCAAGCAGCTGTTTCAGAAGAATTGCCGGAAGTTGAAATGCTTATTCCTCCGCTTGAACTGTGTGGAGACAACGCTGCCATGATCGGGGCTGCTGCCTATATACAACTGAAAAATAATAATTTTGCTACGTATGCATTAAATGGAAGACCAGGATTAACTGTTTAAACAGGAAAAACCGTCAGTTGGATTTCAACTGGCGGTTTTTGTCTTAGGTATCTAATAAATCATCCAAGGCGAATTGTTTTTCTTCCCATTCTTCGAGTAAGCGTTCTTGCTTTGATTGCAATGACTCGTTTTCTTTGGCGAGGCTTTCAAGTTTTTCAAAATCATTTGATATTTTCGGATCACTTAATGATTTTTGAACAGACTCGATCTGTTCTTCAAGTTGTTCGAGTTCATCTTCGATCGATTGAATAGCACGTTCGATTTTACGCTGATTTTTCTGCACTTCTTTTTGATTTTCAAATGTTTTTTTAGCAGAGGAAGAAGCTGTTTCAGTCCGTTCTGCTTCCGGTTGCTCTATTAATCTCAAGGCTTCCAGCTCTGCTTTTTTCTGGATATAATAATCATAATCTCCCAAATAGACGTCGGCGCCTTTCTCGTTTAACTCAATGACTCTTGTGGCCAACCGGTTAATAAAGTAACGGTCATGAGAAACGAATAAAAGAGTACCGGGATAGTCGATCAGAGCATTTTCGAGGACTTCTTTGGAATCGATATCCAAATGGTTGGTCGGTTCATCTAAAAGTAACAAGTTGTTCTTTTCCAAAGAGAGCTTGGCTAAGGCAACACGTGCTTTTTCTCCACCGCTTAATGAAGCAATCGATTTGCCAACATCATCACCACTGAATAAAAAAGAACCCAGCAAGGTGCGGATATGTTGTTCAGGAAGACTGGGATGATCATCCCAAATTTCATCCAAAACAGTTTTCTTTTCACTTAAAAGGTTTTGTTCTTGATCGTAATAACCTAAATCAACTTTCGCACCATAATTGATCGTGCCGCTTAGTGAAGGAATCATATGATTGATGGTTTTAAGCAAAGTTGTTTTTCCAACACCATTGGGACCTACGATGGCAATCGATTCCTCTTTTCTGATATCTAGATCAATATGACTGGAGAGTGCGGTCTCTTCGTAACCAATGGAAAGGTCATCTGTCTGCAAGACGATTTGTCCTGACTCTTTGTCTGTTTGAAATCTGAAATGTGCACTTTTTTCATCGTTTTGAGGTTTATCAACAGTATCCATTTTTTCAAGTTGCTTGCGACGTGCCTGGGCGCGCTTGGTTGTAGAAGCACGAACAATGTTTTTATCAACAAAATCTTCAAGTTTGGCTATTTTCTTCTGTTGTTTTTCAAAGACTTTCCACTCGCGTTTAATCTTCTCAGCCTTTAATTTCAAGTAATTTGAATAATTGCCAGTGAAATAGTCAACTGAGCCTCTGCTTACTTCGTAAACTTCATTAATGACTTTATCCAAGAAGTAGCGATCGTGAGAAACGATTAAAAGAGCTTTGGAATAGTTTTGTAAATAGGTTTCTAGCCACGCTAAGGTTTCAATGTCCAGATGGTTTGTCGGTTCATCCAGGATGAGCAGATCTTTTTTCTCTAAAAGTAACTGAGCTAAAGCCAGTCGCGTTTTTTGACCTCCAGATAAGTTTTGGATAGGAGTATCATAATCTTCCTCGAAAAATCGGAAACCGTGTAAGACTGAACGGATTTCACTTTCAATGCCGTAACCATTTTTTTCATGGAAAGTGAGCTGCAAGGTATCATAGCGGCTCAGCATTTCGGTATACTCAGTACCAGATTTATCTAATGTCGGATCACTCAGTTTTTTTTCAATTTCCCGCATTTCTCTTTCGATTGCTAAAAGGGGTTCAGCGATTTTCATCATTTCGTCCCATATGGTTAATGAGGAGTCTAAACCGGTGTATTGGTCGAGATAACCGATGGTGATTTCTTTCTTTTTATGAATGTTTCCGGAATCAGGTTCTTCTCTCCCGGATATTATTTCCAGTAATGTTGTTTTACCAGCGCCATTTCTACCCACAAGCCCAATGCGCGCGTTGTCTTTGATTTCAATAGTAACGTTATCAAATAATTTTTCGGCACCAAAATAGCGCGAAATTTTTTCGGTTTGTAATAGTATCATTTTAGTGTCCTCATTTTCTAAATATTGCCGTTTGGCCGTCCCTTATAGTTTAGCATACATATGTTAGATAACAATATCAGAGTAGCTAATAATTGGAGGGATTTGTGAATGGTGTTCTCAATTAAGCATGTGATATTATCATGTATGTTTGCTCACTAATTACACATACGTTCAATCTTTTGCAATGTATTTATTCGATTTTAATTAAAATCATTCTGTTGAATCAAGTTGTTTTGCTTTTATTTGGATGAATTAATGCTATAATATTAATTGGAAGAAAGATTAAAGTTTGTGAATACACAAAGATGACCTTGGAAGTAAATTATAATAAAACTAAAGTTAATTTTTAAATTGGATGAGGAGAATGAATAATGGCTGAAAAAAAAATACCTAAAGCGACTGCTAGACGCTTACCTTTATACTATCGCTATTTAAGATTTTTATATGAAGCAGGAAAAGAACGCATATCATCTGCCAAGTTGAGTGAAGCAGTTAAAGTAGACAGTGCAACGATACGTCGTGACTTTTCTTACTTTGGCGCATTAGGTAAAAGAGGATATGGGTATGATGTTGAAGAGTTAATGAATTTTTTCAGTAAAACCTTAAATCAGGACAGACTAACGAACGTAGCGCTTATTGGTGTCGGTAATCTAGGACAAGCGTTACTGAATTACAATTTTCGTCGCAATAATAACATTCGGATTAGTGCCGGTTTTGATGTCAAGGATGAACTAATTGGTACGATTCATCAAGGTGTACCTATTTATTCGATCGATGACATGGTAGAACAACTTGACTTGCAGCAGATCGATGTGGCTATTTTAACGGTACCTTCAGAAGTTGCACAAGAAATGGCTAACAAACTAGTCGAAGGCGGTGTAAAAGGGATCATGAATTTCACACCGATTCGGATGACGGTTCCTGAACATGTGCGCGTCCACAATGTCGATTTGACTAATGAATTACAAACACTTATTTATTTTATCAATTATTACCAGGATATAGAAAAACCGCACGAGAATGAGGAAGAGATAGATGGGTTTATCATTTAAGTAGATAAATAAATAAAAACGGACGACCTTTAAAAGGTCGTCCGTTTTTAATTTATTTTTGACTTTTCTTAATGCGATAGTATGCGTCGGCTAGGCGAGTCCCTTGGACAAAGTCTTTAGTAGCAAAAATGGCGAAGAGATATGAAAAGAAGCCCCAACCACTCGTAGATACCGAATCAATAGTAAAGAAAAGAAAAAGAGCAAAAAAGAGAAATTTAAAGACGATTTGAAATCTAAGTTGTTTTTCTGTCATAGTAAATCCTTTCTTGATGAGCAGTTTATGGATAACTAAAGTAAATATAAATTAGCTAAAACAGCCAGTGTGTTCATCAAACAGTGGGCGATAATAGGCGTCCATATGTTTTTGGTTTTATAATAAAGCCAGGAAAAGACAAGTCCCATTGAAGCATATACAAGAAGCAAGCCATCGAAATGAATGAATGCAAAAATCAAAGAGCTGATGACAGCTGCACCAATGCCACCGGTTCTATCTACCAGCATGCCGAAGATGGCTTTTCTGAAGACGAATTCTTCCATGATCGGACCAGCTAAACCAATAAGCAATATGAAGATAGGATAGTTTCTCACCACTTCTACCAGCATTTGAGTATTCTGCGATTCCATGGAAGAACCTAGAAATCTGACCTCGATAATACTGGCTAAATTTTGTGCAAAGAGGGCGATGAAAATCCCAGCGATTCCCCACAGTAATATGTCTTTTTTTTGTTTGGAAAAAGATTCTTCAAAAGGAAAAGTCATCGTATATTTCTTTTCAATAGCGATCATACTAATGGCACCCAAAGTAAAAAGGATAAGTGAGGGCATCAAGAATCCTACGGGACCCATAGTTTCAGGCAGAAATAAGGGAATAATTCCGGATAAGAGTTGAACTAGTACAAAAAGTAAAATGATACGTGTGGCAGCTTTTTTATTTAATAGGGTTTGGTTCATTAAAGTCATCCTTTTAGTTAGTTTCTACAATACTGCTAACTCTAACACAAATTGAAACGGGTTTCCACAAAGGGGAAATTGAAAGATTTTAGAAGATAGGGCTTGCATGACTCTTCAGTTTTGAATATACTAATAAGGGAGTTAGCACTCGAATGAAGAGAGTGCTAAAACTTACATCTTCACTATGATTTAGTGAAACTATAAAAATAAATATTAGAATTTCGGAGGGATAACATTATGTTAAAACCATTAGGAAATCGTGTGCTTCTTGAAGTGAAAAAAGAAGAGCAAAAAACGGCAAGCGGGTTAGTACTACCTGAATCTGCCAAAGAAAAACCACAAACAGCTAAAGTTGTGGCTGTGGGTGAAGGTAAATTACTAGATAACGGAAACTACGCTAAAATAGCAGTGTCCGTTGGAGACGAAGTTGTTTTTGAAAAATATTCGGGTGCTGAAATCAAATTTCAAGGTATAGAGTATCTAGTTGTTAAAGACACAGACATTATTGCTGTTGTTGAATAATCAAATAAAATAAACTGGTTTAATTTAAATACAATTGATGAAGGAGAGAATACAAACATGGCTAAAGAAATTAAATTTTCAGAAGATGCACGTGCTGCAATGTTACGTGGCGTAGATAAATTAGCAAACACTGTAAAAGTTACCTTAGGACCCAAAGGCAGAAACGTTATTTTGGATAAAGCGTTTGGCGCACCTCAAATCACTAATGATGGGGTCACCATTGCAAAAGAAATTGAATTAGAAGATAAATTTGAAAACATGGGTGCACAATTAGTTGTTGAAGTTGCAAGCAAGACCAATGATATTGCCGGAGACGGAACAACGACAGCAACAGTATTAGCCCAAGCGATCGTTAACGAAGGCATGAAAAATGTAACAGCTGGTGCTAACCCGGTCGGTATCCGTAGAGGAATTGAAATGGCAACGAAAAAAGCAGTGGAATCACTGCGCGAGATCTCAACTCAAGTTGCAGATAAAGAATCGATTGCTCAAATAGCTGCAATTTCTTCAGGTGATGAAGAAATTGGTCTTTTACTTGCAGATGCTATGGAAAGAGTCGGTAGCGATGGTGTCATTACTATCGAAGAATCTCAAGGCATTGAAACAGAATTAGCAGTTGTTGAAGGGATGCAGTTTGATCGTGGTTACTTATCTCAATACATGGTAACTGATAACGAAAAAATGGAAGCCAGTTTAGACAACCCGTATGTTTTAATAACAGACAAGAAAATCTCATCTGTTCAAGAAATTCTACCTGTGCTGGAAAACATCATGCAGCAAAATCGTCCGTTATTGATCATTGCAGATGATATTGATGGAGAAGCGTTACCGACATTAGTCTTGAATAAAATTCGAGGCACTCTAAATGTAGTTGCGGTCAAGGCGCCTGGATTTGGCGATCGTCGTAAAGGTATGCTGGAAGATATCGCTACCTTAACTAACGGGACCGTTATTACCAGTGAATTAGGCTTAGACTTGAAAGACATGACCATCGATCAATTAGGTACAGCAGGAAAAGTTGTTGTTACTAAAGATGACACCACCATCGTTGAAGGTGCTGGCGACAAGCTAGCCATTGAACAACGCGTGGGCATGTTGCGTGCTCAAGCTGAGGAGACAAACTCAGAATTTGACCGTGAAAAACTGCAGGAACGTATTGCTAAATTAGCTGGCGGTGTGGCCGTGATCAAAGTTGGTGCAGCTACGGAAACAGAAATAAAAGAACGTAAATTACGTATTGAAGATGCGTTGAATGCTGCTCGTGCAGCCGTTGAAGAAGGCGTTATTGCCGGCGGTGGAACAGCGTATATCAATATCTTGAGCAAAATTGAAGAAATCGAAGCAGAAGGCGATGTAGCAACAGGTGTAAAAATCGTCTTACGTGCGCTTGAAGAACCTGTTCGTCAAATTGCTCAAAATGCCGGATTAGACGGTAGTGTTATTGTGGAACGCTTGAAACACGTTGAGCCAGGTATTGGCTTCAATGCTGCAACAGGAGAAATGGTCAACATGGTCGAAGCAGGCATTATCGATCCAACCAAAGTAGCCCGTTCAGCTCTTCAAAATGCTGCATCTGTATCAGCTCTGATTCTTACAACGGAAGCAGCTGTTGCAGAATTCCCTGAAAAAAATGGACCGGCCGGCGGAATGGATCCAAACGGCATGGGCGGTATGATGTAATCAAACGAACACTTCTTTTCAATAACTATTAAAGACGAAACGCCCTGGCTACTCTATGTGAGTAGTCAGGGCGTTTTTTATGTATCCAGTTTAGCCAAAGAGCGACTCAAGTACGGAAACGAGGAGAGTAGATGCATCAAAACCTAAATAAAGGAGAATACCATCGATGATAGGGTACCCAACGACAGCGCCAAGGAAGAAAAATAAAAACTTTTTATTATCATTTCTTTTTTTCACTTTCATCTTCACACCCTTCTTTTTAATATATATATATATGTAAATTAATTTAATGATAAACAAGAATTAAGAAGAAGTCAACTTGTGGCTTACTTCTTCCATTATTGATAAACTAAAAACAACAAAATATATTCAAGGGGTGACAGTATGTTAGTCTGTGCGCTGCAGATCGATTTGATTTATAAGAATGAGAAGAAAAACCAGAATAAAATAATTGAACTGATCAGGACAGCCGTGGAAAGGAATAAACCTGATGTGTTCGTGTTGCCCGAAATGTGGAACGTTTCTTTTTTTCCGGATGAACTTGAAGAACATGCGGATAAAGATGGCAAAAAAACAAAACAGTTTTTGAGTAATCTAGCAGAAAAGTACCATGTGAATATAGTCGGCGGTTCGGTAGCCACGTATTCAGATGGCCAGTTTTATAATACGAGCTATACGTTCAACCGAGAAGGTGAGCTCGTGCATACGTATAATAAAGTTCATTTGTTTTCACCTTCAAACGAACACCAGCTGTTTACATCTGGCGACCAATTGGGAATATTTGAACTCGATGGTATAAAAGTGGGGATAGCTACCTGCTATGACTTGCGCTTTGTAGAATGGATAAGACGCATGGCTTTGGAAGATATACAGATTTTATTCGTACCGGCTGCATGGCCGCAACCTCGTGTCCACGTCTGGGAGACCTTACTCCGTGCTCGAGCGATTGAGAATCAATTTTTCGTCGTGGGCGTCAACAGTGTGGGTGAAACAGATAAATTGAAATTCTGCGGTCATTCAAGGATATTCAATCCTTTAGGCGAATACCTAGCTTCTGCCAGAGAAGAAGAGATGCTTTTATGGGCCGATTTAGACTTGGAAAGTATAGCGAAAATTCGCCAGGATATAACAGTTTACAATGATCGCCGTCCAGAACTCTATTAAACAGATATATTTCATTTATTAGGGGATCGTTTCCAGTCTTGTTATTCTAATATTAAGAACTTTCACACTCATCAGAGTGAAAAGCATAAGGAGGGATAAAACCGTGTTAAAGGAATATGATTTTGATGATTTTAAGAATCCGTATAGTTCATTTAAAACCAAAGAATTGGGCGAACGTCTGTCAAGAGCCCAACGATTAATAGTTAATTTGGGTATTCCGGTTTTAATTATTGTGGATGGCTGGGAGTCATCCGGCAAGGGTTACGTTATTAAAGATTTGGTTAAAGAATTGAATCCGAAACATTTTAAAGTGAGCGTGTTTGAAAATCCTACGGAAGAAGAACGCAACAGACCTTTTTTGTGGCGTTTCTGGGATAAAATTCCAGGATATGGGGACATTGCTATTTATGACCGTAGTTTTTATTTTAAACTCTTCAATGATGTATCTTTAAATGGAGAAGAGTTAGAAAAAGACATTAAGGATATCAGTTCGATCGAGAAACAACTATTAGATGATAAAGCCATCATCATTAAATTTTTCCTGCATCAAAAAGAGACAACACAACAGCAGAGGATCGATGAGCTGAAAGACGATGAATTCCGTTCTTTCCTGATCAGCAAACGAGATGAAGACCAGTATGACCACTATGATGAGTATCTTGAGCATTTTGATAACATTCTAGAAAAATCCGATTTCACTTTCAGTAAGTGGCACGTCGTTTCTTCAGAAGATAAAAAAGATGCCTCGGATAAAGTTTTGGGTATGACCATTGATTTGATTCACCAAGGTATCGACCGAATCATGGGGATGCAAAAGAGTGGATCAAGAAAAGAATTGAGAGATTATTTACCACAAGAAAAACCACTAGACGAATTGAAGTTAGACCTGAAATTGGACGATGAGGAATACGACAAACTAAAAGACGAGTTGCAGCTTGAAGCTCAGGAGTTGGCTTTTCAATTGTATACGAAAGGGATACCTACCGTACTGGTCTTTGAAGGTGTCGATGCGGCTGGTAAAGGCGGTGCCATTGAGCGGCTGACTCGAGAGATGGATCCGCGGGGATATGAAGTGGTCACGACCTCGGCGCCTTCAGTTCTGGAAAGCAATCACCATTACTTGTGGCGTTTTTATAAAAACTTTCCGAAAAAAGGAGACATGAAAATCTTTGATCGCAGTTGGTATGGCCGAGTCATGGTCGAGCGAGTTGAGGGACTGGCAGAAATAGAAGAATGGGACCGTGCTTACGCTGAAATAAATCAAATGGAGAAACACCTTCATAACTTTGGTACTCTTGTCCTGAAGTTCTTTATTTACATCGATAAAGATGAACAACTTGCCCGGTTTAAAGAACGTGAGACTGAACCGGACAAGATATACAAACTCACGGATGAAGATTGGCGTAACCGTGAAAAGTGGGATGATCACATAGAGGCAATGAATGAAATGTTGGTGCGAACGAACACGGAGTACGCGCCATGGATCATTGTAGAAGGGCAGCAGAAGAAGTATGCTCGGATCAAGGTATTGAAAGCGTTCGTTGAACAGGCCAGAAAGATTCTAGAAGAGAAAGACTAAATGAGTAAAGCGAAAGACAAATAAAAAGAATCTGAGTCATGGCTCAGATTCTTTTTATGTTTTATCACTCTTTTTATAACGGTGTCCCGAAGAGTTGGGTAGCATATAAGAATTCACCATCATAATGAACACCTACACCGATTTCCTCATATTCGGGTTTGATCATGTTCTCATAATGACCTTCACTCTCGACCCAACCATCAAAGAGCAATTCAGCCATTTCTTCTTCGCTCATGTAATAGGTTGCCATCCCCAAGTTTTCCCCGACGATTCGGTAAGAGTAACTAATGCCTTCTTCTTCAAAGACTGTGAAGGGATCAGTGCCATTAGGTCGAGTGTGGGAAAATGATTCTTCTGTTTCTTTGGCGCGGATAATGGCCGCCGCTTTCAGCATGTCGTTTGACTGCAATGTGTTAAGGTTCTGTTCTTCTCTTAGTTCATTCAATAAAGAAATAATCGTTTGTTCAACCTTGTCGTAATCGACTTCTTCGTGTTCATTTTTTTCTATAATAGTGTTGTCAGCTGCGGGGCTCTCCTGGTTGTCAGTGAAGGAGGAATCACCAATGATGGGTATGGTGTCAAAAGAAGACCTTAACTGCGATATTTCGGTTTGAGTGGGCATATAGTCGACCGCGGTATTCATCCAGCCACCCAAGCGTGTGCCGTTTAAAAGCCCGCTTACACCTAGCCAGAAACCAATAGTGATGGCCAATAGTAGAGAAATTAATTTTCTTAAAAGTTTCATTTTTTTCATACCTTTCTGTCCTGAGCACAGTTTACCAGAATTGCCAGAAAGCGGCTAGGGTAAAAAGTTGAAAATAGTATAATATTTTCGTTTTCGAATTGAGCTGAGTTACTTCATTTTCGTAGCACTCTTTTGTATACTGGAGAAGTTACTATTGATTATACATCTAAATAGGAGAGTCCGATATGAAAAATATGAATTCCGAAAAATTAGGCACGATGCCAATGAACAAGTTGATCCTGACGCTTTCAGTACCTATGATGATTTCAATGTCTATCCAATCTCTCTATAACGTGGTCGACAGTATATTTGTGGCGCAGATCAGCGAAGAGGCATTAGCGGCTCTGTCACTTGTTTTTCCTATACAAATGCTAATGGTGGCAATCGGCATTGGAACAGGGGTGGGGATGAATGCTGAGGTATCCAAACGGCTAGGTGAAGGGAACCGGAAATTAGCCAGTGCAGCTGCCAATAATGGTGTCTTCTTGACCCTGTTTCATTATGGTCTGTTTCTCGTCTTTGGGTTGTTGCTTGTCAGACCATTCTTTGAGATGCAGACGGATAATGCTGAAATCATAAGGTACGGGATGGAATATACTGTAGTGATCACAACACTTTCTGTTGGGAAGTTTTTACAATTTACATACGAACGTATTCTGCAGTCTACCGGACGCACATTTTACACGATGATAACACAGGGCACGGGGGCCATATTGAATATCATTTTGGATCCGATTCTGATTTTTGGCTGGTTTGGCATACCTGCTCTCGGTGTATACGGTGCTGCCATCGCTACCGTTATTGCACAAATAACTTCGGCCATTCTTGCAATCATTATTAATGCGAGAGTCAATGATGATTTAGATATGCATTTCTTCGGAAATAAACCGGATTTCAAAGTCATTAAACGTATTTATTCTGTAGGTATTCCCTCAATGGTGATGACGTCTATCACATCACTGGTCATGTTAATCTTTAATATTATTCTGCTTCAGTTCACACCTACAGCCATAGCTGTTTATGGCGTCTATATCAAGCTTCAGGGCTTTGCATTCATGCCTGTGTTTGGTCTGAATAATGGCATGATACCTATTGTGTCTTATAACTATGGAGCAAAGAACAAGGAACGAATGATCGAAGCTATCAAAGTTTCTCTGATGTATGGATTAATGATCATGCTTCTTGGAACGGCATTGTTTCAAGTTTTTCCAGTCCAGCTTTTAAACTTATTTAGTGCATCTGATGAAATGATGAGAATCGGTGTCCCTGCTTTAAGAATTATTAGTCTCAGTTTTGGTTTTGCCGGAATAAGTATCATGCTGGGAACCGTTTTTCAGGCTGTTGGGAACGCAGTGCTCAGTTTATGGATCCAGGTCATCCGCCAACTGATTGTATTGGTTCCGGTCGCCTACGTATTATCTTTAACAGGAGATGTTAATATGGTTTGGTGGTCGAAATTGATATCAGAGGGTGTAACAATTGTTTTTGCCCTCCTAGCTATGCGATATGTTTATACTAAAAAAATAGAACCGCTAAAATATGACGAAAAATAAAATAAAGGACGTATCCTCACTAACTTGGATACGTCCTTTATTTATCCTCATTTTTTCTACTTAGTTCATTCAATCATGGCGGAGGGCTTCTATTGGATCCAATCTTGCAGCTTTATTCGCTGGGAATACACCGGCAACTACGCTGATAATAATGCTGGCCAGGATACCAAACAGGGCATAAGCTGGGGTCATGTGTAAGATGGTTGTTCCAAATAGGTTCTCAACGGCAATATTCCCGACCATCGAAATAAAGGAAGCAATTCCAACACCTAACAACCCGCTGAACAAGCCGATGAGGAAGGATTCGGAAACAAAGATACGACGGATATCTTTATTCCGGCCACCGATTGCTTTGAGTACACCAATTTCTTGAGTACGTTCAACGACGCTGATATAAAGAACCGTTAGAATCATGATAGCTGAAACGAATAGAGAAATACCCGCTACGCCCGACAATATATAAGTGAAAATATCCAGCATTTGTGTAAATGTTGCTGCCAGAGTATCTGTAGATGAACCCGCATAACCCAAATCGCTGATTTCATCTTTGATCATCTGCGAATTGCCGGCTTCATCTGCATAAAGATAGGCTAAATTAGGTTCAACGGTCAATCCGTTATCCTCATTCATATCAGAGAAAGTGTCCATTGTCATAAAGACGGAATCATAAGCGCTAGCCGGTCCAATAGCATTTCCAGCAGTATAAATTCCACTGACTGTGTAGTTACCAGTTAAAGGACTTCCATTCACTGATAGCTTTACTTCAACTTCCTCTCCTATCATGTCTTCGGCATTACTTAACATGTTTTCTGCCATTTCTTCTGTAATCAGAACTTCACTAATTTCAGGGAATGACCCATACAAAATATTGGAATCGGTCATGTTTGCTGAGATGGTACCGAAGTTCATGAATGGATGAGTTTCATCTTCATAGACGACTGTGTCACTTCCAATTGAGAAGGCTGAATATGCGAGTTCTATTTCCTCAACTTGCGGAATTGATTCGAGCTCGGCAATATTCGGTTCTTCAAAAGCGATGTTTTTAGATAATTGAACCATCGGATTATTCGCTGCTAGATTTCCAGGTCCTCCACCTGCCTGTTCTGCAGGAGCCTCTGTATCAATTTCTTCGTCGGTCTCTTTCTGTGTTTCTTCAGTCATCCGCGCTTCGCTGATCATGGGATTGACGTTTTCATTCATGGTGTCGGTTAAATAATCGTTCACACCGTTGCCAAGTGCGAGCATCAGGATAACACTCATGATACCAATGCTGGCGCCCAATGCAATAAGGATATTCCGCCCCAATTTTTCTTTCATATTCAACAAAGCCATCCGAATCGCTGCAAAAAAACCAAGGTTTTTATTTTCTTGCCGTTCCTTTATCTGAAAAGTGCTTTTGTGGTCGTGTATATTTTTGCGTTTCTCGTCACTGACAATTTTCCCATCATCGATGGTGACTACACGAGTGGAGCGCGAAGCCACACGCTCCGAATGGGTAACCATGATAACTAATTTACCATTTTTTGCAATCTCCTCAATGATATCCAATACTTGATCGGATGTCTGGGAATCGAGTGCGCCGGTCGGTTCATCTGCGATGATGATATCTGGATCATTTACGAGAGCCCGCGCAATAGCCACACGTTGTTTTTGACCCCCCGATAGTTGACTTGGTTTCTTTTTATAGTGATCCTTCAAGCCTAAATGTTCTAGGACTTCTTTGGCTCTTTCTTTTCTGGTATTTGCATCGACATTGGACAAGGTCATCGCCAAGGTAACATTATCTAACACAGATAGGTGAGGGACGAGATTGAAACTTTGGAAAATAAAGCCGACCTTTTCTTTATGAAAATTGACCATTTCCTTTTCTTTGAAGTGGCCGATATTTTCTCCATCTACAAGAATTTCACCTTCGAATTTCAAATCAAGACCACCCAACACGTTCATCAGTGTGGATTTACCACTGCCTGACTCACCAATGATGGACACTAATTCTCCCTTGTCAAAAGATAATTGCACATCTTTCAATGCATGAAAACGATCTTTATCAGTAATAGGATAATATTTATTTAAGTTGTTCACTTCTAAAAACATCATAAAACTGTTCCTCCTTAATTAGAAAGTGAGTAATCACTCACTTTTAACTCTAATTAGAGTATAGACTCTAATTAGTTATTCTGTCAAGGTCAAATTAAGGATGAAGTCCTTTTTCGAGAAAAAGAATGAGATGATCGGTTTCAGTCTTGGTTTCAGAGTTGGTGGAAAAGCCCATTGATTTGGCAACGACATAACCAGCGATGATGCTGATGATGAGACGGATGATTTCTTCGTTTGGCCAATCTATAATTTCTTTTTTTTCTTTAAATAGATTTATGATTTGATTGATTTCATCGAGCAATACTTTAGGAATCAATGTGATCAAGTTATCGCGCATCGTTTCTTGATAGAGATATTCTGTCAGGAATATTTTCCAGATTTTTAGATTGTTTCCGGCAAAATTTATTCGTTCTGGCAGAACTTGGTGAAGAAAATTTGCAAATGACATGGTGCTAAGCCTATCCAGGTTGTTTTGTGAATATGTTGGAATCAAGTCTTCGAGCGATTGACTGAGGAGCGGTAAAATACTGGCATAAAGCAAATTTTCTTTTGAGCCGAAATGCTTGAAGATAGTGCCTTCTGCAACATTTGCTGAGCGTGCGATATCTTTAGTTGAGGTGTTTGAGTAGCCTTTTTCAGCAAACAATAATAAGCTAGCTTCCAAGATATCCTGCATCTTCGGAGTTAGTTTCTCATTGTTTTCAATTTTATGTTTAAACAGTTCAAAAATGGAGTCCACTTCAACCGCTCCTTCAGGTAGTTTTGATTTCATCTTACGGTTTTACTTGAAAACAAGCAAGAGCTTTTAAGTAAGAGAGTGAATGTTCCATAGTGATAAAGAGAGATAATTAGACAGATGTATTGAGATTTTTATATAAAAATCGATACGAATGTTCCCACACTAAAGATACTTTTTAAACAAAGAATCAAAAACATGTTATCTAAAGACCTGTCCCGATAGGAAACCTAGTAAAGATAGAGAATATCGTGCATTGTTTCTTGAAATATGGATTCCACACATTTTTATTGAGTAAGGCACGTTCTTATATTGCTGTGCTGCAGATGTAAAAGAGGATAATGGTGTAATAGGGAAAATTTGGTCTAAATTAATAAAGGACGTATCCTTATTGCAGGGATACGTCCTTTATTTCAAGTTAATTGATCGTTCATTATTTGTTCTATATCGCCGTAGCCACCTTTGATATTAATGACATGAGTGAAACCTCTCTTTTCCAGAGCGCCCAAGGCGATACTTGAACGCACGCCGGATTCACAGTGGACAAAAAGAGGGTCGTTTTCGGCAAAAGGAATGTCTTCGTTCAAAAGGTCTCCCATTAAGACCCGTTTTGCTCCCTTTAGATGTCCTTCATCCCATTCTGAGCGATTACGTACATCTAGAATATTTAAGCTGTTTTTATTTTTCTGATATAAGGCTACAAATTCAGCTGCTTCAATATTGAGAGAAACAGTCAAGTTATCAAGATCATCTGGGCTAGCGTAGCCGTTGACTTTATCAAAGCCGATGAGTAAAAGCTGTTTGCTTGCTTCGTCGGCATCTTCTTTGGAACCGATCAGTGTCAATTCTTTATCGTAATCCAGGAACCAACCCGCATAGCTTAAAAAATTATCATTCATCGGAATATTGAGTGTGCCATACTTATGATGTGCCTGATAAACTTCTTTAGGACGTAAGTCAATAATCAGTTCTGAAAATCCAGTTGAATTGATAGGATATACGCGAGTATCTAAAGCTTTTGGAACAGCGACTTTGTTTATTTTTTTCATCTCTGCAAAGTAATTGGGCGGTTCAGGTTGCTCCAGAACAAGTTCTTTTTTAAAGGCTTCTTCATCGTCGAGCTGAAAAGCCCAGTTATTTTCTTTTTCATATCCCAAGGTACTCATCGGGACAGCCCCTAATGATTTACCACAGGCACTTCCGGCGCCGTGTCCCGGCCATACTTGCAGGTAATCGGGAAGCTCTTTGGCTTTCTGTACGGAATGGTACATATCTTTTGCGCCAGAATCGGTGGTTCCTTCCATCTGCGCGGCGGCTTCGAGTAAGTCTGGCCGACCAACATCTCCGACAAATAAGAAATCTCCGGAGAAGATACCCATAGGAACAGATGATCCTCCCCCTTTATCTGTCAACATGAAAGAAATGCTTTCAGGTGTATGTCCAGGGGTATACAAGACTTCTAGTATGATATTACCGATTTCAATTGTTTCTCCTGCTTTGAGGTAAACTGTGTCGTCAGGCATATTCTGATATTTCCAGTCAGCATCTCCCATATCGGAGACATAAAGTTGTGCATTTAATTTCCGTTTCACATCACGGAGTCCGGAAGCAAAGTCAGCATGAATGTGTGTTTCCGCTCCTTTGGTAATGGTTAATCCTTCCGCTTCAGCTTCTTTTATATAGTCTTCAAGATCACGCAGCGGATCGATGATGATGGCTTCTCCCGTTTGCTGACAGCCCACTAAGTAAGCCATTTGAGCTAATTGCTTATCAAAAAAAGATTTAAAATACATTTATGTCCACTCCCTAATTTTTTTAACAGAACGCTTATTATTAATCATTTTAACATGCATAGGTGAGTCCTTTTAAGGAAATGCTTATTGATCCGCTTAAGTCTTTATAATCGATTTTTTATATACTGGTTTGTTAAAATAGATAGTAGTACTTTAAAGGGAGAGATAATTATGATACCTAAGATCATTCATTATGCTTGGTTCGGAGGAAATGAACTCGGACCGCTCGAAGAAAAATGTTTAGCAAGCTGGAAAAAGTATTGTCCTGATTGGGAAATTATGCGATGGGATGAATCAAATTTCACTCCCAAAGAGCATGGAAAGTATGCAGAACAAGCTTATGAAAGAGAAGACTATGCCTTTGTTTCGGATGTGGCACGTCTACATGCACTAAAAGAGCACGGTGGGGTGTATTGTGACACCGATATGGAACTGATAAAACCGATAGATAAATTTCGTGAATTTCCTGCCTTTTTCAGTTTTGAAATCGAAACGGAAATATCAACAGGAATTATTGGTGCAGAAGCCCATCATCCATTTATTGAAGAACTGTACAAAGATTATGAGGGTAGAGAGTTTATTTTGCCTGATGGTACACGTGACGATAAAACAAATGTAGATAGAATCACTGAGATAATGATTGAAAGAGGACTTAAACCTAATAATACGCGACAAGAAATAGAAAATTGCACTATTTTACCACGTGAATATTTTTCCCCTAAAGATTATTGGACACGTGAAGTGGATGCGACGCCTAATACACATGGCATCCATCAGTTTACGGGTAGCTGGTTATAATAATTATTTGATTAGGCAAACCAGAACATTTATGTTCTGGTTTTTTTCGTGTATATACATACGTTATTTTTTAGTTGTATAATAAATAGGAGTGTCATCTTATGAAAGGATGGGTTGCATGAAATTATTTAAAAATGGAAAAATTTACATAGAACGAGAGTCATTCGCTGAGGCGATGATCATTGAGGATAACCGTATCATTAAAGTAGGAAGCAAAAATGAATGTCTAAGTGTCTTTAAAGGAGAGTCTGTCGTTGATTTAAAAGGACAAACAGTCTTGCCGGGTCTGATCGATTCGCATCTGCATTTTTTGATGACCGCTGAATATCTTAGTTTGTTACCTATTACAGATGTCAGTTCAATGAAAGAACTTATAGAGCGTTGTCAAAAACACATTGATGAAAATGAGTTGACGAAAGAAACCATTTTATACACCGAAGGATGGAACCATACAACCTTTACGGATGAAAAGAGGATGCCCAACCGGTTCGATCTGGATCAGGCATCTGCAGATGTTCCGGTTGTTTTAGTGCGTGTAGACAGACATGTTATGAGTTTGAATACAGCCGCGTTAAACTATTTCGGTATCACAAGCGACACAACCGTTGCAAATGGTGGAGAAATAATCAAAGACGAGTCGGGCAAGCCTACAGGAGTCTTAACCGAAGGCGCCGTTGATTTAGTCAAAGCAAAACTTCCCCGCAAAACAAAAGCGGAGAAGAAAAAGCTGTTGATCGATACGATGAAATTAGCCAATCAAGTCGGACTCACTTCCATGCACACGAATGATGCAAAAGACGAGACGATTGAAGAGACATTGAAGCTCTATGAAGAATTGGAAAAGGAACAGCGATTAACACTTCGTTTTTACCAGCAGATCTGGTTTAATGATGGCAAATATCTATCAGGTTTTTTAAATAGTTCTTATTCCTTTCAACAAGGGTCAAGCTGGAATAAAGTGGGTCCGATAAAATTCTTTATCGATGGTACGCTCGGATCACGGACAGCTGCGCTGAGAGAACCTTATTCCGACGATCTGACAACTCGGGGAATGTTAACAAAGTCTCAAGAAACATTAACAGAAGAAGTCAAATCAGCAGTGGATCATGGTTTTCAAGTGATCATCCACGGCATCGGAGACCGTGGGATCGAGACGATCTTAAACGCATATGATGCCGCCTTAAATGGTCAGCCGAACATCCTGAGACTGGGAATAAATCACATGCAGATAACTGGAATGGATCTCATTGAGCGTGTAGCTGAGAAAGATTACTTAACCTATGTACAGCCCATTTTCTTGGATGATGATATGCCTATTATCTATGACCGTGTCGGGGAAGAACGTGCGAACACTTCATATCTTTTTCAGACAATGATAAATAAAGAGATCCATCAATCGTTTAGCAGTGACGCTCCGATCGTTTCGTTCAATCCCTTTTTTAATATTCAATGTGCAGTGACTCGAAATCGTTTAGATTCTTCAAATGCTGAACCGTATCTACCAAGTGAGGCTGTAGATATTTATTCAGCCATAGATGCGTATACTTATGAAGGAGCCTATGCGTCCTTTGAAGAGACAGATAAAGGGCGGCTTAAAGAAGGTTACCTGGCTGATTTTATCATTCTTGACAAAGATATTTTCACCTGTGAACCTCAACAAATCAAAGCGATAAAGGTTATAGAGACCTATGTCGATGGGGACTGTGTTTATAGCGTGGGTGAAGCAGATGAAAAATAAGATCATAACCAAGACACGTTTAAAGAATTTGGCGCTCATTGTCATAGGTTCGCTGCTTTATGCTATCAGTGTCAATGTCTTCACTGTTCCTAACGGTTTGTCCGAAGGTGGTTTAACAGGGTTTTCGCTGATCCTATTTTATGTCCTGAATATTACACCTTCTTACACCATTTTTATCGCTAATATCGTTATATTGGCGATTGGTTACAAGTTCTTGGATAAAAAGACCTTGTATTACACTTTAGTGGCCAATGGAATCATATCGGTACTTTTACTGGTTGTAACTAGATGGGAATTCATTCCGGAGACGACTTTATTAGCGCCCATCGGTTCAGGTATATTTATGGGTACCGGCATAGGATTGATTATGCTAGGGCACGGCACAACTGCCGGCAGTGATATCATTGCTAAATTATTGCATAAGTACGTCGGTATCAATGTGCCAACAGGACTGCTCATGATCGATGTCTTGGTAGTGGTACCGAGCGCGTTCGTTATTGGTGCAGAAAATGCATTCTTGACACTGATCAATTTATACATCCAAAGTAAAGTGATCGACTTCATACTAGAAGGGCTGAATCCGAGAAAATCTTTCTTTATCATTTCTGACAAGTATGTAGAAATTGCTGATGCTATTGAACAACAACTTGGCAGAGGCATAACTATTTTAGATGGCAAGGGTTATTATACAAAAGAGAAAAAAGAAATTTTATATATTATTATCAGTCGACGAGAAGTACTGCGTATCAAACGGATCGTAGAAGCGATCGACCCTAATGCGTTCATGACTATTTCTCACGTTCAAGAGGTGACCGGAGAAGGGTTTACTTACTTGGCTGAAGAGGTGAAAGCTGAACGAATCACTCAAGCTGAAAAAACTTGGAATGATTAGTCTAGAATGGTTGCAATTTAGTTTGCTTACTTTATAATTATTATAAAGTAGGCAAACGTAAAGGAGAAAAAGAATGGCAGAAAGAATAATAGAGATCAAGAATGTTAGTTTCAGTGTAGATCAGGAAAAGATTTTAAAGGGTTTGAATTTTTCCATCAATAAAGGGGAACGCGTGACAATTACAGGTCCTTCAGGTGGAGGAAAGAGCACCTTACTCAAAATCATTGCGAGCATGTTATCCCCCACAGAAGGAATCGTCAGCTATAACGGGAAGAATATTGCTGACATCAACCCAATAGATTATCGAAAAAAAGTCTCCTATTTCTTTCAAAATGCCACGTTGTTTGATCAAACCGTTAGAGACAACTTGTCCTTTCCTTATGAAATACGTGATGAGGAGTTTGATGAAACGAAAAGTGTCACCATGCTTGAGCGAGTGAAATTAAATCGTACTTACTTAGATAAAGCTGTAAAAGATTTATCCGGTGGAGAAAAACAACGTGTCGCTCTTGTAAGGAATTTGTTATATCAACCAGAAATCATTTTGCTTGATGAAGTGACAAGTTCACTGGATGCAGAAAACAAAGAGATTATTTATGCCATTTTAGACGAATTAAATGAAGAAGCGGACATGACCATACTTTCTGTTACGCATGATGAAAGAGAAATTAATCAAGCGGATCGCGTTATTCACATCATTGACGGAAAGGTGGCAGATAAATAATGGGTTCTAATTTAGAAATCAGTAATTTTTCGCTGCTGTTATCAACAGGATTAATATTTATTGCTGTCTTTGTAGCTTACAAAGAAAAATTGGGTTTAGGCAATGATATTTTTATTGCAGCTGTAAGAGCTGTAATACAGCTGTTCATCATCGGATTTGTATTGAAGTATGTCATTCAAGTCGATGATTTCTTTGTAACATTGGCTATGGTGTTGTTTATTGTTTTCAATGCCGGTTTCAATGCACACAAAAGAAGTGAGGGCATTTCTAATTCCCTTGTAATATCATTAACTGCTATCGGAGCAGGGACTGCAATAACCTTAAGTATCATGATTGTCTCAGGAGCAATTGAATGGGTGCCATCACAAATTGTTCCTATTACAGGAATGATAGCCAGTAATGCTATGGTTGCAATAGGATTGACTTTTCGAGCGCTAAACAGTAAATTTACTGATCAGAGACAGCAGGTATTAGAAAAGCTGGCATTGGGAGCGAATGAAAAGCAAGCGTCGATGAGTATTATTCGAGAAAGTGTCAAAACAGGAATGAGTCCTTCTATAGATAGTACCAAGACAGTTGGATTGGTCAGCTTACCTGGCATGATGTCCGGATTGATATTTGCAGGAGTAGATCCTACAGATGCGATTCGGTATCAAATTGTTGTAATGTTTATGCTGATATCAGTAACCAGTATTGCCAGTTTTATTGCGAGCTACTTAGCGTACAGAGAATATTATAATGATCGGAATCAGTTGCTGATTTAAGTAACAGAAAAGTCTTTTCTACTACATAAGTAGAGGAGGCTTTTTATATTACACTGTTACAGGGTATCTCTAATCTGAAATAGTCCTGTAAGAATAAAACAGATATAATACAAACTAACTAAAAGGAAGTGACAAAGCGTTCAAACCCCTTTTAATTTTCAAATAGCATGGTAAGATGCATACAGTTGTTCAGGAAAGACTGTTGAACACAATTAGAAACTGTCTGGAAACCTTAACCAGTCGAATGAAACGAAAAGGGGAATTTGTTAATGACTATTCAGAAAAACACATGGCTTAAAGCAGGATTAACACTATCTGCAGCGGGTTTAATGATACTAACTAACGATACAGAAGCAAGCGCAAATGAATTCAGTAGCTCAAACTGGGTACCACGTACGGTGCTTGAGATTGAAGAACAAATTAATGATGCAAAAGCAGATATGGAAAATGAGAATGAAACATTAGAGTATACTCTCCAATGGGGCGATACACTATGGGGAGTTTCTCAAGTAACTGATATTTCAGTCGAAAAACTTGCTAAAGTTAACGAAATTGATAATCGCAACTTAATTCAGGCTGGGTCAACGGTTTATTTAAGTAAAGATTTATCAATTGTTTCCGTACAAAATGAAGAAGAAGTTGTAAGTTACGATGTTTCAACAGAAGAAGTAAAAGAAACAGAAACACCCAAAGAAGTAGAAGAAGCTAAAGAAGAAAAACAAATAGCGAAAGCAGTAAAAGCATTAGAAGCTGAAGATGCGGCAAAAGCGGCAAAAGCAGCAAACGCTGAAGCAGAAGCGGCAGAAGCAGCAGAAGCAGCAGAAGCGGCAGAAGCGGCAGAAGCAGCAGAAGCAGCAGAAGCGGCAAACGCTGAAGCAGAAGCAGCAGAAGCGGCAAACGCTGAAGCAGAAGCAGCAGAAGCAGCAGAAGCAGCAGAAGCAGCAGAAGTAGCAGAAGCGGCAGAAGCAGCAGAAGCAGCAGAAGCAGCAGAAGCAGCAGAAGCAGCAGAAGCAGCAAGAGTAGCCGAAGTGGCGGAAGCAGCAGAAGCGGCAAATGCTAAAGAAGCAGCAAGAGTAGCAAACGCTGAAGAAGCAGCAGAAACAGCAGAAGCGGCGAAAGCCGAAGAAGTAGCACAGGCTCAAGCGACTGAAGCAAAAGCCTCAACATCTTCTAACCAAGCGGTTGAAGCAGAAACTAAAGATGAATCGGGTACTTGGATGACAGTTGAAGCAACTGCTTATTCTCGTAATCAAGAAAGTCTAAGTAACTTTACGTTTGCTGGAATTGATTTAAGAGAAAATTCTCGTGTTATCGCTGTTGATCCAAATGTTATTCCATTAGGTTCAAGAATATTTGTACCGGGATATGGTGAATTCGTTGCTGGAGACACTGGTGGTGCAATCAAAGGTACCCGTATTGACCTTCATATGGAAGACTTAGAAGCTGCATGGCAATTTGGGCGTCGTGAACTAGACATTAAAATTTTAAACTAATTAACTCATACAAATTAGAATAAGCATAAGGTTTATACCTTATGCTTATTCTTTTTTTTGCTATTTAAAACAAACTGTAAACAACATAATAATAATGTCATATTAGTAAATAAGTTGTTAAATCGTTATGTTTTAAATCGATTTTAATTCATGTTAGTGTGTACTCAAGTAAAGGATTAACTTTTAGTGATAGCCACTTCTACCATTCGACTTCAAATAATTAATCCGAAGTTAGCTAAAAAAATTAGGAAGTGTTGCCGTTTTTACACGGGAGTTAATCTGATGAATCCTTAGTAGAACAAACAAATAAAAGGAGAGATGATATGAAATAACTATCCAAGTCTTAAGGATAAATGTGTTGGTGGGACTGTATTTAGCTGCATGATGTGATGGAGAAGATCCGGATGATTGCGCAGATGTAGAACTAGATAACGATACCGGAGACGATATAGATGGATAATTTTTATCATAAATTCATTCTTTGAAAGGAGCATACAAAATGAAAAAACTAACGAAATTACTCACATTGACTATGACCGGCGGCTTACTTTTAGCTGCTTGTGGAGATGCAGATGAGATCGATGATAATGATCTGCCGGGAATAGAGGATCCGGCAGATCCAATGGATGAAGATTTGAACGACGATATTGATGACGACATGAACGACGATATTGATGACGACATGAACGACGATATTGATGACGACATGAACGACGATGTTGATGACGACATGGACGACGATGTTGATGACGACATGGATGACGAAGATACGGATTAATTTGGTGTTGGAAAGGAATTTGAGAATGAAGAAAGTAGCAAAGTTACTCACGCTGACTGTGACCGGCGGCTTACTTTTAGCTGCTTGTGGAGATTCGTATAATGGTGACGACAACGATTCACCAGATGTCGAAGAAACGGAAGATGATTTAGACGAAGATGTGTACGACGAAACTGACGAATGAGAATGTTCTTTTAGTCGTCAGTTATAAGTATTATGATAAAACAATATTTGTAAATAAAGAAGCACAAAACCTTCGATAATAAAGGTTTTGTGCTTCTTTTGCTTTTTAGTTAAGTAGTGCGTTATATTTGGCTTCAACTGTCTCATCTTTTAAATACACGCGGGGTACACGTTTTCCGATACCACATAATATTTCATAATGGAAACTATTTGTCAGTTCAGCCATTTTGTAGATGCTGGGATGCTCATCACTAGGATCACCAATAAATACAAGCTCTGTATCTTCTGAAAAATCAGGTATTTCACTGACATCCACCATTAATTGATCCATACATATTCGACCAACGATGGGTGCTTTATACTTCTCTGTAGTCAGATACCAGCGATTAGATAATTCTCTAGGGATACCGTCCGCGTAACCAATTAGTATAGTTGCGATAGTCTTTTCTTCAGGCGTTTCATAGGTTCTGCCGTAACCAATCGTTTGTCCCTTTTCAACTTGCTTGAAAAATGCAGCGTGAGTGGATAACTGCATAACCGGTTCAAGATTAATTACATCTTCTAAGGATTTATCCGGATGATAGCCAAATAAAGAAATACCAGTCCGTATCATATCTAAATGATACTCAGGGTATAATAGTGTAGCTGCCGTATTACTACAATGGGTCAAATCAAAATAAATGTTCTGCTGCTTTAGATAGTCGACAATCTCAATGAAAAAATTGAATTGATTTTCTGTGTAGGTTGGATCAGCAGTGTTTTCTGCTTCAGCAAAATGAGTAAATATCCCTTCAAAAACTACCCATTCAGAAGCCATCAATTGGCTTAATTCTAAAGCTTGTTCTCGTGAACGTACACCAATTCTACCCATGCCTGAATCAACTTTTAAATGAATTTTTGCTTTTTTTTGCAGGTTCTCTGCATCTTTTGTTACTTTTTCAGCAATTTCTTTTGAAAAAACAGTTATAGAGATATCATTTTTAATTGCCAGTGGGATGGTGTCAGGCTCAATAGGGCTTAATAGCTGAATCGGACTTTTAATCCCTGCTTCTCTTAATTCCATTGCTTCATCTAATATTGCGACACCAAGAAAGTCGACGTCTTGTTTTTCCAAATGTTTCCCCACTTCTACAGCCCCGTGGCCATAAGCGTTAGCTTTGATCACACCCATGAATTTGGTTTTTGGGGATAGTAATCCTTTCACTTGTTTATAGTTGTAAGTGATTTTATCTAAGTCGATTGTTGCACGTGTATAGCGATAACTACCATAATGCACGATTAAAACTCCTTTCGGTTACTCCCTATTTTAACATGAACGAGGAGGTATATTGAAGAAGCACTTTAATATTTTATTGTTACAGTTAAAATCTCAGCTCAAGTTATTGTTCCGTTTATAATAGATAATGAAATAATAAAATGACACCTTGTCATTGTGTTTGTTTTTAGATAAGATAGATACAGTGACCAAAGGGAGATGTAAATATGATGAAAATTACCAGAGAAACATTGGAGACATATAGAGATAAATTTAATGACAACATGACAAACAAAGCTGTTCAAAATGCGATTGCAAAAGTTGGCATTAATAAATCATCAGTTGATAACAACATGACACGCCGCCATAATTTTGTTTTTTCTGATGAAACTGAAAAGGGAGAAATAACAAATCAAAAGTCGAGCGGACGTTGCTGGATGTTTGCGGCCCTAAATACAGCACGTATAGATACTATGGAAAAACTAAATGTTAAAACATTCGAATTCTCTGAAAATTACACATTGTTTTGGGACAAGTTAGAGAAATCCAATTATTTCTTAGACAGCATTATTGAAACAGTAGATGAACCATTAAATTCACGTTTAGTTCAGCATCTCTTACAGGCGCCTGTTCAAGATGGCGGACAATGGGATATGTTTTCCGGTATCTTAGAAAAATATGGTGCAGTACCTAAAGCTGCCATGCCAGAAACCTATCATTCTTCTAATACTAAAGAATTAAATCAGTTACTTACTTCAAAATTAAGAGATTTTGCTGCCAAGTTACGTGAAAGTTTTAAAGCGGGTAAAAGTAAAGAAGAGTTGATGAATCAGAAAGAGGACTATCTCTATTTTGTCTATTCACTTTTAGTTAAGACATTAGGTGAAGTGCCAGAAACATTTACGTATGAATATCGTGATAAAGATGATAAATTCAACCGTATCAGTGAAATCACACCTCAAGATTTCTTCGAAAAATATGTCAAGTGGGATCTAGAGGAACGCATTAGCTTGATTAATGCTCCTACAGAAGACAAACCTTTTGGAAAAGCCTATACGGTAAAATATTTAGGCACAATAAAAGAAGCTCAACCTATTAAATATGTTAATGCGCCTATCGAAGCCTTAAAAGATGCCGCTATGCAGTCAATTAAAAATGGTGAACCAGTTTGGTTCGGATGTGATGTTGGTAAAATGCTTGACCGTGAAGCGGGAATCATGGATGATAAAGCATACGATTATGAAGCGACTCTGGGTGAGTCAGTTGAATTGACAAAGGCACAGCGTCTCGATTATGGTGATAGCTTGTTAACCCATGCTATGGTCTTTGTCGGAGTTGATCTAGACGACGAGGGCAACCCAATCAAATGGAAAGTTGAAAACAGTTGGGGAGATAAAAATGGAGACAAAGGTATGTATTCAATGAGTGATAAGTGGTTTGATGAATACAATTACCAAGTTGCAGTTAAGCGCAAATACATTGACGGAAAATGGCTCAAAGCCTTGGATGAACCAGTGGTCGAATTGGAACCTTGGGATCCAATGGGCGCTTTAGCAATGGTGAAATAAAAAAAAGTTTTAAAACTTAACACGACTCAACTTAGGCTTATCGTGAATATATCGAATGAAGCAGACATAGCATTGTTCAAACGGATAATGACTTAAGTACGCCCAATAAGAGGCAAGAGAAATCACTCATATATATTTTCCCTGATCAGACTTACCGTAACAATTAGGGATATAAAATAATGATGAGGAAATTAAAAAGACGAGACTGGGATCATGATCCTAGTCTCGTCTTTTTATTATTGTGATAGTAATTCCAATGCCAGTAACACGTTAGATGACAGGACTCCACCGATAATGAAATACATGACCATTTGAATAAAGGGGAACCACCCGACATCATCTGTTGATTTTTCTTCATCTGATAAAATAGTGGAAAAAATAAAATAGCCAATTCCAACGCCGATCGCTAATACAGGCAGCATAGCTTGCATTTGTGATGGGCGAAAGTAACCAAATAAAAGTCCAATGATAAAACCAAATAACTGGAGCACTCTTCTTTTTGATTTTTGGGACATTTCAACCCTCCTTATGATTCTAACATGAAATATAAAATTATAAAAAAAAGACATGTTCTCGCTAGGAGAACATGTCTGAAATATTAAAGATCAAATTATAGTATGATTTGTGCGCCAGGACCTAATGGTAAGCCTATTACGTACCATACAATCAATAGGAGTGTCCAGGCAATCAAGAATGCGATACTGTATGAAAGCATCGTTGAAATGATTGTACCTAAGCCACTTTTTTCGTCGTAACGTTTAGCAAACACAAGAATCATTGCAAAGTAACTCATTAATGGTGAAATGATGTTTGTTGATGAGTCAGCAATACGGTAAGCCATCAATGTCATTTCAGGAGCAATGTTTACTTCGAATAACATTGGTGCAAATACAGGAGCCATAATAGCCCATTTAGCTGAAGCTGATCCAATAAATAAGTTAAGGAACGCTGTAACTATAATGAAAGCTAGAATAAGTGGTAAACCAACAAATCCTATAGCTTCAAGGAATTCAGCACCACTGACCGCTAAGATCAATCCCAAGTTTGTGTAAGCGAAGTAGTTGATAAATTGAGCGGCAAAGAAGGCTAAGACTAAGTAGCCTCCCATTGAACTCATGGAATCTGACATCCCTTTAACTAAATCATGTGATGTTTCGATCTTACCAGTTGTTTTTCCATAGAAATAACCGGGAATTGCAAAAAGCAAGAAAATCATCATGAGTAAGCCTTGTCTCAAGAAGGTATCCAATGTCATGTTTCCAGTGGCTTCATCGAGGGCTCTAAACGCCCCGTTTTCTGGGACCATCATGAACGCCATAATACCCAAGAAGACAAGCAATGAGATAAATGCATTGAGCATACCTTTGTTTTCAATATCTGTAATGGGTTCATCGTCTGGTTTGTAACTCCCATTATATTCGCCGAGCCGCGGCTCGACTATTTTCTCTGTGACAAAAGCACCTACTGCAGTTAGTACAAATGTAGAAACAATCATGAAGTACCAGTTTGCTGTAACAGCTACATCGTAGTCAATACCACCAGCGGTTAAAGCCTCGTTTGTAATACCAACAAGCAATGCATCCGTAGGACCAAAGATCAAGTTAGCTGAGAATCCTGCAGATACACCAGCAAAGGCTGCGGCTAGACCGGCAATAGGATGACGACCAGCTCCTGCAAAGATAATAGCACCTAAAGGAATAACAACAACGTATCCGGCATCGGATGCGATATTAGATATAATACCAGCAAATACCACAGAAGCAGTTAGAAGTCCTGTTGGCACGCCTTTCAATAATTTCTTAAGTGTCGTAGAAATCAAGCCTGTCCATTCAGCAACACCTACACCTAGCATAGCAACAAGTACTGTACCTAAAGGTGCAAAGCCTGTAAAGTTAGTTACACCACTATTAAAGATATGTGCTATCCCATCACTTGACATTAATGATACAGCCTCGACGCTTACGAAATCCCCTTCAGCTGCGCTAAAATATTCAACTGGGACACCAAAACGAGCAACGATTTCGGATATCACAATAATTGCTAAAGCTAATATTACGAAAATAATAACTGGATGTGGTAATCCATTACCGACACGTTCAATAAACCCGAGAAAGCCTTTATTACTATTGTTTTCAGAATCATTCATTTAATTTCCTCCTTTAATTTTTGAAATAGGAATAAGTTCTAATCTTACAAATCATAATAATGAAGGAATCATAAGTAAGATTAAAATTTAGCTCCATTTTTTATTATACTATAAATTCTATTCTAATACAAAACACAGGGTAATTTCAATAAAATATAACCAATTATTTTTTTAATTTATAGACTAAACTTGAGAAGTCATTAAAAAATGGACTTTTTCACAAGTATCGTTAATTAAAATTGTAATATAAATCGATTCCTTTTATAATTTAAGCAATGAAACAAAAGGAGAAATGAATGTGAGTCAATCGTATAAACAAAAACAAAGTGTTACATATTATATGTGTGATCGTACACAACAGCTGACCTTATCTATGCTGGTCAATTTGCTCTTAAATGTCTCGGAAAATCATTCAGCCGAATTGAATAGGCAGGAATCAGTTATCAGAGAAATGGGGTTCAACTGGATCGTTCTCAGATATGAATTTATGGTCGCACGAATGCCACGCTATAAAGAAGAAGTAGAAATAGAAACTTTTGCAACAGAATATAACAAGCTCTTTACCTACCGTGAGTTTATAGTACGGGACAGTAATCAAAATGAACTAATAAAAGTCAAGACAACATTTGCGCTCATGAACATTGAAAATAGAAAGATGGCAAGAATTCCAAGTGAGGTCATTGCTCCCTATGAAGCCGCTTTCTCTGAACGGATACGTCGAAATTCCAAACCACATGAAGTAGATCAGATACATGCAGTTCAGACAAATTATAGCGTGCGTTATTTTGACATTGATGCAAACCAGCATGTTAATAATTCAAAATATATAGAATGGTTACTAGATAGTTTAAATACATCATTTATGGCATCACATCAGATGCAACATGGCATTATTACTTTTGATAAAGAAGTCAAAGAGGACGATACCGTGACAAGTAAAGTCAGCCATCGTGCCGATACACAGATTTACACGGATCATCATATTCTCGTGGGGGAAACGATTCATGCTACAGCTAGTTTTCAATGGAATGAAAGATAAGAAGGGAGGGTGATCATGGTTACGATAAATGATATTGCAAAAGAAGCGGGTGTAGCAAAGAGTACGGTGTCCCGTTATTTAAATAATGGTTCGGTCAGTCCCAAGACGAAGGAAAAGATTGACGAAATTGTAAAGCGGAGGGGCTATAAACCGAATACGTTTGCGCGAAGTTTAAAAGCTCAAAAAACAAACATGATTGGAGTGATTATTCCTCGTCTGGATTCACCTTCAACGAATGAAGTGCTGTCTGGCATAGATTCTAAAGCGCATGAAAAAGGATTTCAGTTGATCATTACAAATGCTAACCAGGAAACAGAAAGAGAAATAGAAGACATAAACACGTTGGCTAAACAAAAAGTTGATGGCATTATCTTTTTAGCAAAAGAAGTGACAGAAAAACACAGAGAGGCAATAGAAGAAATTAATATACCTTTCTTAGTCTTGGGACAAGAAACAAAAGAAATTCCTTCCATCATTCATGATGATTATGGAGCAGGTGAAAAAATTGCACAACATGCTTTGGATTTAGGGCATCACAATTTCCTGTATTTTACCGTATCAAGAGAAGATAAAGCGGTTGGTCGTGACCGATATGATGGATTCTTTAAAAAAATTTCAAGAAACAGCAGGGCAAAAGTGAAAATGGTAGAGACTTCTTTTCTCATGAGAGAGGCTTACAATACAGCTATTATAGAATTGAAAAAATCGGAAGCAACATTTATTGTAGGAGCAACAGACACTATAGCTTTGGCAGTAATGAAAGCGGCTAATGATTTGAATATGTCTGTTCCGGGGGATGTTTCTATAGCAGGATACGGAGGGTATGATTTACTCTCTTTTATGTCACCGGCATTGACTACCGTTAAATACCCTTATTTCACTATTGGTAATTTGGCCATTGAAACACTTGAGAAGATGATCATGAAAGAAGAGGTTCCTCATCAGCAAGCTTTAGACAATCAATTGATAATCAAAGAAACGACAAAAAAAATGAAATAAGGGGTTTACAAAGAAAACGCATTCATTTATAATGAAGTAGAACCGGTTCCATTAAATTGGAACCATAAAAATTGGAGGGATAAATATGGTGGATAACAGAGAGATTGCTCAGCAAGTAATCGATGCAATTGGCGGAAAAGATAATGTTGATTCGGTTGCACATTGTGCTACGCGTTTGCGCATAATGGTCAAAGATAGAGAACTAGTGGATGACAGTAAAATAGAAGATATCGAAAAAGTGAAAGGTGTCTTTTATAATTCTGGTCAATATCAGATTATTTTTGGCACAGGAACGGTTAACAAAATTTATAATGAAATCATTGATCTGGGCTTACCAGGTACGTCTAAAGGAGAGATGAAAGAAGAGGCGAAAAAACAAGGGAACGCATTCCAAAGGGCTATTCGAACATTTGGGGATGTATTCGTTCCAATAATTCCTGTCCTTGTTGCAACGGGACTATTTATGGGATTACGCGGCTTACTAACGCAAGAGCAAGTTTTAGGTGTATTTGGATTAGTCCCAGAGGATATTAGTGCAAACTTCTTATTGTATACTCAAATCTTAACGGATACAGCTTTTGCTTTCTTACCTGCTTTAGTGGCCTGGTCAGCATTTAGAGTGTTTGGCGGCTCACCGGTTATAGGGATAGTTCTAGGATTGATGTTAGTTAATCCGGCACTTCCGAATGCCTATGCAGTAGCTAGCGGGGATGCATCACCAATTTATATGCTAGGTTTTATCCCCGTCGTTGGGTATCAAGGAACTGTTTTACCAGCCTTTATTGCGGGCTATATTGGAGCTAAAGTCGAAAAATGGTTTAGAAAGACTGTTCCTGAATCTTTAGACTTACTGATTTCGCCATTCGGGACATTATTGGTGATGAGTATTCTTGCACTCTTTATCATTGGTCCAGTATTCCACTCACTAGAAGAAGTAATATTGGCTGCAGTAATCTGGTTACTTGATTTACCGTTTGGTCTAGCAGGTATCATCATTGGTGGATTAAATCAGATACTGGTTATAACCGGTGTTCACCATATCTTTAACTTTTTAGAAATTCAGTTGTTAGCGAATACAGGTGTAAACCCTTATAACGCGATCATTACATCTAGTGTTGCCGCTCAAGGTGGAGCAACTTTAGCTGTTGCTATGAAAACAAAATCTAAAAAACTGAAAGCTTTGGCTTATCCTTCAGCCTTATCAGCCTTTTTAGGAATCACAGAACCGGCTATCTTTGGTGTAAACTTACGATACATTAAACCTTTTGTATTCGGTTTAGTCGGGGGTGCTGCTGGTGGTTTCCTGGGGGATATTTTAAACTTGGAAGCAACAGGAATGGCAGTAACTGTAATTCCAGGAACGCTTCTTTATTTGAATGACCAACTCTTCTGGTATATTTTAGCTAACTTAGTTGCCATCGGTGTTGCTTTTACACTCACTTATCTCTTTGGTTATACTGATGAAATGAGAGAAGATATAGAAGGTTCATAAGCTTAATTATTCAGGAGGAATAAGATGTCAGAAGTAGAACAAAATGATGAAGACTATACAGTCCATTATCATTTACGCGCACCTCATGGGCTCATCAATGACCCCAATGGCTTAGTTTATTTTAACAATCAGTATCACGTGTTCTTTCAATGGAACCCAGAAGGGACAACGCATGCAAACAAAACGTGGGGGCATGCTGTCTCTTCTGATTTGATTGAATGGGATTATTTAAGACCGGCTTTGGAACCGACGGATTGGTTCGATAAAGATGGGTGTTATTCTGGTAGTGCATTTGAGAAAGATGGAAAGCTTTACTTGTTTTACACCGGAAACGTCCGAAACGTCGACGGTGAGAGAGAGAGTTACCAATGTTTAGCAATTTCAGAAGACGGTATTCATTTTGAGAAAAAAGGACCGTTGTTCGATCATCCCAATAATTATACGGCGCACCTGAGAGATCCGAAAATCTGGCAGGAAAAAGATGGATACTGGATGATACTGGGCGCTCAAACACATGATTTGAAAGGTACGACCATAGTGTATCGTTCAACTGATTTGCTCAACTGGTCATTTGAAGGTGAATTTATGGGTGCTTTGTCAGACTTTGGATATATGTGGGAATGCCCAGATGTGTTAAAGTTGCCCAATAAAGATGTGTTTGTCTTTTCGCCGCAAGGTTTAGAAGCTAAAGGTGATTTATACCAAAACATCTTTCAAACCGGGTACATGCTGGGAGAAGTTAAAGCTGGGAAATTCATTCCGGATAAAGAAAATTTTGTTGAAATGGACCGAGGCTTTGAGTTTTATGCTCCTCAATCTTTCAAAGATAATAATGGAAGAACCATCGTTTTCGGTTGGATGGGGGCAATGGTCCCTGAAGTCGAGGAGGCAGTCCCTACTATAAAAGAGGGTTGGATTCATCACTTAACGCTACCTAGAGAAATTAAAATAGATGGAGATCAGTTATTACAGCAACCGGTCGAAGAATTGAAAGAGTTGCGACTCCAATCGTTTGATCTGTTGAAGGATATATCTCAGAAGGATAGAATTGAATTGTCCACACCTGAACAAGAAATGAATTGTTCGTGGAACGAGGCGCCGGCATCATTTACCTGGAACTTCCGTAATGAAGTCACAGTAATTTATGAAGCGGCCGAAAAGCGTATTACCGTCGAGCGCACAAACTGGTTAACGGGAGAGCGAGAAACAAGAAGTGTCAATTTGACACGATCGCTTGAAACAGTTCAGTTATTCCTGGAGGATTCATCAATGGAAATCTATCTGAATCAGGGTGCTGAAGTGTTCTCATTGCGTTATTTCAATGACAATAGAACCAATGAATGGCAATGGAAAGATGAAAATTGGAAAGATCATTTAGCTGACTTATCTGTTCATGAATTAAAAAGAACGATACAGTTTAAATAGAAAACAACGCTTATCTGTTATTTTACAGATGAGCGTTGTTTTTGGTTAATCAATCAAAACATTGTTTGATCAATTCGTCTGCGTTATCTTGTTCTAGAATGACTTGTAATTTGATTCGTGCTTTTACTCCGGTCAGACCTGGAGCAAAAATAGCACCAAGTTCTTTCAGGTGTTTTCCCCCGCCTTTATAAGCGTAAATATCTTGAGCTATCCCACTGAATGCGCGGGAAGTGATGACGATCTTAACGTTATTATTAAGCAGTTTTTTGATGCCCGGTAAGGTAGCTGGAGGTAGATTCCCAGCACCTAAGGCCTCAATAACGAGACCGTCAATATTAGTTGAAGCAAGGGCATCGAAAAGTGTGCTATCCATTCCGGCGAAAGCTTTAATCAAACACACATTTTTAGAAATGGACCGGACAGGATAAGTTTCGTCAAAGACTAATTTCTGAAAGAATCGGACTACGTGTTTAGATACGATGCCGATTGGACCAAATGTTGGCGTTCTGAAAGTCGCTACATTGGTCGTGTGTGTTTTGGTGACATATCGCGCAGTGTGTATTTCTTCGTTCATAACAACCAGCACACCTTTATCTTTCGAATCATTGGATAAAGCCGTCCAGATCGCATTTTGCAAGTTGCTCACTCCATCAGACCCGAGTTCATCCGTGGGTCGCATTGCACCTGTCAGTACAATTGGGAAAGGTGAATTTAGAGACAGGTCTAAAAAGTAGGCCGTTTCTTCCAGCGTATCTGTTCCGTGAGTAATCACAGCACCGTCGAAACGTTCTTCTTCAATGGCTTTAATGAGTCTTTTTTGTATATCCAGCATATTGTGCAGAGTAACATGTGGTGAAGGTAAATGAAAAATATCCTCTTCAGTTATTTCGATATTTTCTTCAAATAAGTGACTGTACTGGTGTAAAGGATGTTCATCGGTTGGTTTAACGGCACCTGTACGCTGGTCGGTACTCATTGAAATAGTGCCACCTGTATGCAAAAGTAAAATTCTTTTCACTTTAACTATCCTTTCTTTTTCTAAAGTAAGGGTTCGTTTGTTTTTCATAACCGATGGTTGTAGAATCGGTGTGACCAGGATAAACGGTGTAGTCGTCTGGCAAGACAAAAAGCATTTCTTCAACAGCGGGGATCAATTTTTCCGGTTCGCTCCCGGGTAAATCTGTCCGGCCGATACCGCCTTTAAATAAGGCATCTCCAGAAAAGACACAGGCAGCTTCTTTAAAAATGAAACTGACACCACCTGGCGAGTGCCCGGGAGTAGCGACCACTTCGAATGAAAAAGGACCGATGGTAACTAATTCCGATGGTTCAAATGTGTATTCTGCGGGATTAGCTTTTATTATATGATTCGTGTAAGTCGATAAATTCAGACTTGGATTGCCTAACCAATCTTGTTCTTTTGGGCTAACGTAGACAGGGATGTCATAATCCACTCGGATATCTTCCAATGCCCCGATATGATCATAATGAGTGTGGGTCAATATTACAGCTAAGGGTGTAACGCTCAAATTTTCCAGTTCGTTCTTGATCTTACTTGTTTCAGCACCTGGGTCGACAATCAATGCTTCAATATTGTTATAGATGATATAGCAATTCTCTCCAATAGCGCCTGTTTCGATTTGTTTTACTTGAATCATTCATAGGACCTCCTTTGTTCTTCGTTTAGTATAACCAAATAGTTATCTTCTGTCGATAAAGGCATATTGGTTGAGAACGTGAAAATTTTGTCATATTCTATAGATAGAAGAAAAAAAACATAGGAGGAATTAAAATGTCGACATCAGAAGTAAAAGAATGTTTAAACGATCTTGTTGCTACACAAGGTCTGTTTTATACGAAACTCCATCAAGCTCACTGGTTTATCAGAGGACATCATTTCTTTAATTTACATGTTAAATTGGAAGAGTATTATGACGAAATAACTAAACACATGGATGCTACAGCTGAAAGACTCTTGCAGATCGGCGGAGAACCCTATTCAACTCTACAAGAATTTATTGATCATTCATCCATTAAAGAAACGCTTGAGAACAAAAACATTCCTGAAGAACCATTCATTAAAGCTATCGTTTTAGATTTTGAAATCCTCAGAGACGATTTGAAAAATGCAATCGAGTTGATCGATGAAAACAATGATGATGTAACCGTTGATATGCTGATCGCACAAAAAGCATTTGTTGATCAAACGATCTGGATGCTTTGGGCTTATGCAGGAAAAAACGCATTAGGTAAATAACAGTGAACATAAGGAGCTGGCATTTAGCCGGCTCTTTTTTTGTAAAGAGTAGGATTATTCAAAAAAATGTGATAGGATTATGAATAGTTTATGAGTAGAGAAGGGTAACGATGAAGATAATTACAAAAAATGAGCAAGAGACAAAAATGATTGCAAAAAAATTAGCTGCCCTACTAAAGCCCTCCATGACTGTATTGCTGGAAGGTCAGTTAGGGGCAGGCAAGACGACCTTTACTAAGGGTGTTGCCGAAGGACTAGGGATCAAACGCATAATAAAGAGTCCCACCTATACATTGATAAAGGAATACACTGATGGGGACCTACCACTTTATCATATGGATCTCTATCGTCTTGAAGACGCAGAAGACGAAGATTTGGGATTGGAAGAGTACTTTTTTGGTGAAGGGGTCACCATTGTGGAATGGGGTTCTTTTATGAAAGAAGAGCTACCAGCGGAACACCTGCTGATTGAAATCAATGTTTTAAACGATTCAGAACAACGTGAATTGATTTTTAAAGCACATGGTAAAAAATATACTGAAATAGTGGAGCGATTAGAAAATGAATGAAACAATTGATTGTATTATACGGGAAGCCATTCCAAGCGATGCAGAACAGCTCTTAAAGTTTTTGAATGAAACAGCAGCTCAGACAGGATTTATGACACAAGGTAGAGAAGGGGTTGGCGTGAGCGTTGAGGAAGAAGAGGAACAACTTGATACTATCTATTCTTCTTTAAATAATTGTGTGTTTATTGCCCGTGTGGATGAAGAGATTGTGGGTATTGCATCTATACACGCTTCCGATAAACCTAAAATCGAACATATTGGAGAAATAGGTGTCGTCGTAGACAAGGGTTATTGGGGATTTGGGTTAGGAACGTTGCTGATGGAGGAATTATTACTTTGGGCAGATGAATCGCCAATACTTAGTCGCCTAGAATTAAAAGTGCAGGAACGAAATAGCCGCGCCCGTCATTTATATGAAAAGTTGGGTTTCAAATTAGAAGCTATTATGGAACAAGGCGTCAAAGACGAAGGGCAATTACTCAACGTCTGTTTAATGAGTAAGTTGATATAAAAAACCCGTCAGGAATTATTCCTGACGGGTTTTTGTCGATTATTTAATGAAGCGATCCAGAGAAAGCTTACCATATTCTTTTTCCTGATTGAGTAATATCGTTGCACAGGCGCGCGCATCATCCAATGCATGATGGTGATTTAAAGGGATGCCATAATGTGCGGCAACCGTATTTAATTTGTGATTCGGTAATTCCCGCAGCAGTGAGCGTGAAGACTGCACAGTGCATAATGTTTGGAATCCAGGTGCGTCTATACCGTAATGTAACAGCGTACCAGTCAGAATACGTTTATCAAATGGCATGTTGTGAGCCACGACTAGTTGATCTGGGGTGAAAAATCTTTTCATATCTTTCCATACATCAGGAAATTTGGGTGAGTCATATACGTCAGATTCACTTATTCCGTGGATCTGTGTGTTCATACGGTCAAACCATGTTTCAGGTTGGATCAAGGTGTAATATTCATCGACGACCTTGCTGTCTCTAACGATGGTTAAAGCAACAGAACAGGCACTGTGTGACTGTCGGTTGGCTGTTTCAAAATCTATAGCTGTAAAATTCATTTAGTTAACCTCTTTTACTTAAATCTTATTTAGTCTTTATAGTATAGCATGATTCACAGGAGTTTCAAGACGAATAACGGGATCAAAGTAAAATGACTTTAGTTGTAAAAAAGGAAGGCACGGAATATCTCGTAACGAGATATTCCGTGCCTTTTAACTCTTTTTATACTTTGTAAGGTAAGACTATTTTTCTGAGTTCCATAATTATCGTAGTTGCAAAGGCTAAACCGGCTGCAATAGCCCATTCTGATAAACCAAAGGCAGCAGGGATATAGAATACACTTCTAACTGCGGGTAATAGTGTAATGCCGTATAACCCAATACATACAACGAAAGCGATAATCACAAATTTGTTACGGAAGAATCCAGCACCAATGCTTGTTTCTACATTTGAACGTGCCGGGAAGACTTGAAGTGTCCGGGACAGTATCAACGTGGTAAAGGCCATGGCGACACTCATCTCATTAGAAGTCTGAAGACCAATATACTGAGAGATAATTACTGCGATAGCAATAAGCACCCCACGGAAAAGAACGATTCTAAATGTGTTGCCAGAAAAAATAGATTCATCCGGATCACGCGGTTTCTGTTCCATGACATTAGGTTCGGCCGGTTCAAGGCCTAAAGCTATAGCTGGAAGTGAGTCATTGACCAGGTTGATAAAGAGAAGCTGCAAGGCCGTGAACGGGCTCACCCAGTTCACAATCAGAGCAAATATGATTGCAATCACAGCACCTAGATTTCCTGAGAACAGGTAGGCAATAGATTTTTTGATGTTACTGTAAATTGTACGTCCTACTGAAATGGCACGAACAATGGAAACGAAATTATCATCAGTCAAAATCATTGCTGAAGCGTCTTTGGCCACATCCGTTCCGCTTCCCATAGCTATACCGATATCCGCTTGTTTCAAAGCAGGAGCATCATTGACACCATCACCAGTCATGGCAGTGATCTGGTTTTTATTCTGCCAAGCTGTAACGATACGGATTTTGTTTTCCGGTGTTACTCGAGCATAAACTGTGATGTCTTCCAGCTGATCCATGAGTTCTTCTTCAGATAAAGCATCCAATTCCTGACCTGTATACGCCAGATTGCCTTCTTTGAAAATGTTCAAATCGCGTCCGATAGCACGGGCGGTCGTTTTATGGTCACCGGTAATCATGACAGTTCGTACGCCGGCCTTCGCTGCATCTTCTACTGCGTGATAAACTGCTTCGCGTGGTGGGTCGATCATGGCTAGCAGACCGATGAAAATCAAGTCGTCTTCGTCTTCAATACTGACCTCGGTTGAATCGATTGGTTTATAGGCAAAGGCGAGTACACGCATCGTTTGATCAGAAAACTCTTCATTTTTTTGTCTTAATTCTTCCAGACGTTCTTCAGTTAATTCAACCGTTTCCCCATCCATTCGCACTCTGGAACAAAGTTTGAATAAAACATCTGGTCCACCTTTTGTAAGCAGCCGTTTTTCACCGTCTATCTCGTGAACGGTTGACATACGTTTGCGACTGGAGTCAAAAGGCAGTTCAGCAATTCTAGGGTATTCATCTCTTACGGAACCGTATGGAAGGTTTTGCTTATTACTGTAGGCTATTAAAGCAACTTCGGTGGGGTCACCACTTGATTCACCTTTTTCATTTATAGTTGAATCATTAGTCAAGACTGCGACTTGCATCAGTATTTTCTCTGACTCTGACCATTTGCTACTATCTCCTGAAAATAAATTGGACTCGCCATTAGGAATATAGTCATCAACAACTGTCATTTTGTTCTGTGTTAATGTACCGGTCTTATCTGTACAAATTACACTGGTAGAACCAAGTGTCTCTACAGCGGGAAGTTGTCTGATTATCGCATTATTTTTTGCCATTTTATTTGTGCCGACCGATAAAACGATGGTTACGATAGACTGCAACGCTTCTGGAATAGCGGCAACCGCTACGGCAGCAGCAAACATAAAGGCGTTAAGCAATGGCACGGTTACATCTTGCGTATCGCCCAGGAATATACGAGCAGCTTGAATACCAAAGATCAGAAGAGATAAGAGCAAGATAGCTACACCTAATTTTTTACTGAATGTCGCCAGTTGTCTTTGCAGCGGAGTCTGTTTGGCAGATGCGTTTTGAACAAGTTCAGCAACTTTTCCCATCTCAGTACCTTCACCCGTTGAAGTCACGACCATCATACCGCGTCCGGCAGTTACCATGGTACTGCTGTAAACCATATTGATTCGATCGGCGAGTGGAATGTCTTTACTTAAAGCTTTATCTGTTTTTTCTGAAGGCATGGATTCACCGGTTAAGGCACCTTCTTCTACTTGAAGTGATTCTGCTTCTATCAACCGACCGTCAGCAGGGATATTATCACCGGCTTCTAGCGCGACCACATCACCAACCACTAATTCTCTAGCTTCAATCTCTTTTCGCTTTCCATCGCGAAAAACGTTAGCGGTCGGGGCAGACATTTTTTCCAGAGATTCGAGTGAATCCTCCGCCTTTTTCGTCTGTACAACGCTTAGTATGGAGTTTAAAATCAACACGACGAAGATGATCAACGATTCGATCCATTCACCAATAGCTACCTGAACAATGGCAACAATTAATAAAACAATGACCATTGGATCTTTAAACGATTCAATAAACATGGAGAAAATAGATTTTTTATCTTTTCGACTAATTTCGTTATAGCCGTTTTCTTCCAGGCGTTTGTCAACCTCCGATTGACTGAGTCCTTCTTTAGTCGTGCCGATGGATTCCAGTACTTTTTCTTTTGTCTCATGGTAATGATTCATTGTTTTATCCTTTCTGGTTTATATTGGAGTAAGAAAAAAGACGCATACGGAATAAATGATGAATAATCCGTATACGTCTCACTATTTAATACAGCACCAGCAGATTATCAATCTACGAATGGTGGCACTGCAACAGATTATCTCTGCAAGTTACTCCCGCATATATAATATTTAATTGTCTAGCTAATTATAGATAAGTCTTTTTTGAAAAGCAAGTATCTTATTTCAATAACAAGAAACAATATGATTTTATGAGTGATTTAAATTATCAAATCAATATCGATTTAAACTGGACGGTGGCCAGATCTCATTTGGTCACTGTGTATTTTAAACGCTTTTAATTTAGATTCCAACTGTTCTGAAGTTGAGGAATAATCGATCCACCATCCAGCATACTGTTTGCGAATCCCAAAGCGGTAACCCAATTAAGAATGGACATCTTTTTTATGGTATACAGCAATCGATAACAAGCAACCACATGACGATTAAGTGACAATTGGGTATTATTCTACAAAATGAGGTAGAATAATGTTAAAATGAATATGATTATTTGATAGAGATTATAACTTACCCGAATTCAAACACTTATCACGAGAGGAATCACTGATTCTATGACTATAATAACCTTTAAAAAAGCATTTCCTAATGCAAATATAAAAGAAAATGAACCGTTGTCTCGATATACATATACAAAGACAGGTGGACCTGCGGATGCCCTAGTTTTTCCTAAGAGCAAAGAGGAAGTGCAAAGCCTGGTGAAATGGCTAAATGAGAATAACTGGCCCCTGACTATTTTAGGCAATGCGAGCAATTTGATTGTTAAGGATGGTGGGATTCGAGGAGCGACAATTATTTTGACAGATATGAATCAAGTATCTATTCAGGATAATATCATACGAGTGTTTGCAGGGGCACCATTGATTGAAGTAAGTAAGCGAGCTTATGACGCCGGCTTAACAGGATTGGAATTTGCCTGCGGTATTCCTGGAAGCGTGGGTGGAGCCATTTATATGAACGCCGGTGCTTATGGCGGAGAAGTGAAAGAGGTCATTAAGAAAGTAACGGTGTTGACCCGTCAAGGCATAATAAAAGAGATGGTCAACGGGGACATGCAATTTGATTACCGTCACAGTATCTTACAGGACTCAGATGATATCGCTCTAGAAGTTGTGTTTGAACTTGAGCCTGGAGATAAGGAAGAAATCAAAGAGAAAATGGATGAATTGACTTATCTGAGAACCTCTAGACAACCATTGGAATACCCATCATGTGGTTCTGTTTTTAAACGTCCGACAGGTTATTTCACTGGTAAACTTATCCAAGATGCCGGTTTACAAGGGTTTATTTGGGGAGGCGCTCAAGTTTCAACCAAGCATGCTGGGTTTATTGTTAATATAAATAACGCAACAGCCACAGACTATATTGAATTGATCGATCATATCAAGGAAGTTATCTTGGAAAAAGATGGTGTCACGTTAGAAACAGAAGTCAAAATTATCGGTGAAGATTTGATAACGGAAGAAAATGCAGGCCTCGAATTGATCAGTAAAGCGAAAGACACGATAAAAGCAAAATTCAATAAAATCTTTTTAACTGAAGAAAGCTTAAACGAATGAAACTTAAATGAATAAAGCGATTCTATACACGGATGCGACAAAGCAGTGTGTCTAGAATTGCTTTTTTATTTAAAAACAATGCTGCGCTGAATTAATGCATGACATGTTATATTAAAGGTAATAATCATAAATGGAGGTTTTGTCATGAAAATTGGTGTAATAGGACTTGGAGGTATCGCTCAAAAAGCATACTTACCAGTATATACGAAGGTCTTCCCAGAACACGAGTGGTATTTTTCGACACGGACAGAAAAAACGTTAAGAGAATTAGGAAATAAATACGGAGTACCGGTAGAACGTCAATTCACTGACTGGCGTGACTTGCTGGAAATTGTGGATGCAGTCTTTATTCATACACCAACAGAAACACATGAAGAGGTATGTCGAGGCTTTTTAGATAACCATATTCCAACGTTTGTCGATAAACCAGTGACTGAAAATATTGTGAGTACTAAAGCCTTACTGGATTTCGCAATAAAACAAGATACGCTTTTTATGACTGGGTTTAATAGACGCTTTGCTCCAATGGTTCAGGATATAAAACAACTGCCCGATAAAAATCATATCATCATGCAAAAAAATCAGGTAAACAAGACGGACTTTGATGTCAGGTACAGGATGTACGACTTGATGATTCATCCTCTGGATACCGCTCTTTACCTATTGGAAGAACCAGCAAAAGTTGTGAATTCTCAGATCGTTATGCAAGACAATCAGTTTCCCCGTGCATGGGTCTTGTTGGAAACACCTAAGACAACGGCTTATGTCTCAATCAATAATGAATCAGGCACTAAATTGGAAAAATATGAAATACAAAGCAAGTCGGAAACAATTGTTTTAGAAAATCTAACAGACAAAGCGACATACACGGAGAACGAAATCACCCATACAAAAGCGGGAGACTGGGTCATGACTCTTGAAAAACGCGGCTTTGTACCTATGATCAATGCCTTTCTTCATGCAGTGGAAACAAAGGGTGAAAATCCCGTCTCACTGGAAAGTGCCTTGCAGAGTCATGAAATTTGCGAAATGATGATAAGTGAATATGAAAAAAATGGCTTGAATTAATGGACTATGTGACCAAACTGAGAGAAAAAGTCGGACATGATGTGCTCATATTAAATGGTTCTGTGGCTTTTATTTTGAACGAACAAAAAGAGGTCTTGCTGCAGCAGCGACCAGACGAAACCTGGGGACTGCCTGGTGGATTAATGGAGCTTGGAGAAAGTTTTGAAGAGACGGTCGTACGAGAAGTGAGAGAAGAGACCAATCTAATAGTTAACGCTTATGATTTTGTTGATATTCTCTCGGGGAAAGACTTTTTTGTCAGGCTGGACAATGGCGACCGGTACTATTCCGTGACGGCATTGTACGCAATAAATGATTTTGAAGGAGAACTTAAAAATCATTCAGATGAATCATTGACCTTACAGTATTTCCCCTTAAATCAAGTACCTGAAAAAATGAATAAGAGATGGCGTCAATTTTTAAACATATTTATTGAAAATAGTCTAAGAACAAACTAAAAAAATATTGCTTTTCACCCCTCAACCGCTATAATAAAAATGTTGTATAAAATCGGTTATAAAGGGGTGTTTTTTGTTGACAGAAGAAATCATTGTTTCCTTCAAACAAGTCGAAAAAAAATATGAAGAAGAAAGCGTACTGAAAAATATTACTTTTGATTTGGAGAAAGGCAAGTTCTATACCTTGTTGGGTCCTTCTGGCTGCGGGAAATCAACGATACTTAATATTATCGCTGGTTTCACTACCCCTACGTCAGGTATAGTCAACTTGAATGGTGAACTGGCAACGGATACGCCTCCAAACAAGCGGAAAGTGAACACCGTGTTTCAGGATTATGCTTTATTCCCACATATGAACGTATTTGAAAATGTGGCATTTGGTCTGAAAATGAAAAAATTAAATAAAAAAGAAATGGAAGAGAAAGTCAAGACAGCTTTGCGTTTAGTGCGGTTGATCGGTTATGAGAAAAGAGAAATAAGTGAAATGTCTGGTGGACAGAAACAGCGGGTAGCGATTGCACGCGCGATCGTCAATGAACCGGATGTCCTGCTTCTTGATGAACCACTTTCAGCATTAGATTTGAAATTACGTACCGAAATGCAGTATGAACTCCGTGAACTACAAAGCCGTCTGGGCATTACCTTCTTATTTGTGACGCATGACCAGGAAGAAGCCTTGGCCATGAGTGACGAGATCATGGTCATGAAAGACGGTGAAATCGTTCAAACGGGTTCACCTATGGATATTTACGATGAACCGATCAACCGTTATGTGGCTGATTTTATTGGTGAAAGTAATATCGTTGAAGGTCGGATGGTCTCTGATTATATCGTTTCTTTCGCAGGGAAAGAGTTTGCATGTGTAGACGGTGGGATGCGGTTAGGCGAAAAAGTAGAGGTGGTTATCCGGCCCGAAGATTTAGTCTTAACTGAGGCCATTACAGGAGATATTCAGTTAACTGTGGACACGCAATTGTTTAGAGGTGTGCATTATGAAATAATCGGATACGACCTGGATGGTAACGAATGGATGATCCACTCTACTAGGAGGTCAGAACCCGGGAAAGTTGTCGGGCTGAAGTTTCAACCTGAGGACATCCATATTATGCGACTGGGTGAAACTGAGGAAGATTTCGATGAGCGCATTGAACATTTTTCGTCTCCAGATAAAGGGGTCGGTGTGGATGAGTAAACAGCGTAAATTACTGTCTGTCCCGTATTATCTATGGATCGGCTTGTTTGTGATCATTCCTGTCCTTCTTTTGTTTTTTCAAGCATTTAGAGATTTAGATGGCTCATTTACCTTAGCTAATATTGAAAATTATTTTACATCACCTGTCTATTTATCGATGACGGCTCAGTCTTTTTTGTATGCTTTTTTGATTACGGTATCGACCTTGCTCATCAGTTATCCGGCCGCCTATTTTCTCACCAAAACAAAACATAAACAGTTATGGTTGCTCGTGATGATCTTACCGACATGGGTGAACATTTTACTTAAAGCATACGCGTTTATAGGGATACTCAGCCAAACTGGTATGGTCAATCAGTTATTGGCTTTCATGGGGATAGGGGCACAACCGCTCTTGTTTACCCGTTTAGGCTTTTTGATTGTTGCCACATATATTGAGATACCGTTTATGTTGCTACCTATTTTCAACGCCATTGATGACATCGATCAGTCGATGACTTTAGCGAGTCGAGACTTAGGCGCAAATGAGTGGCAGACATTCCGGTCCGTTATTTTACCCCTTTCGTTTTCAGGAGTGAAAAGTGGGATTCAAGCGGTTTTTATTCCATCCTTGTCTCTTTTCATGCTTACCCGACTTATTGCCGGGAACCGAGTGATGACGCTGGGAACGGCTATTGAACAACACTTCCTAGTGACTCAAAACTGGGGTATGGGTTCAACGATGGGTATCGTTCTGATTGTGATCATGTTTGCAGTCATGGCTTTGACGGGTAAACGCAGGAAAGGGGTCGTTCGTCAATGATCAAAAGCATCAAATGGTCTTCACTATATTTGATTGTCGTCTTTATCTTATTATATTTACCTATAGGTTACTTAATTTACTATTCGTTTAACGCAGCCGGGACAATGAATCAATTCGACGGCTTTACCTTGGAGCACTACAGAGCGCTCGCAGAAGATACGCGTTTACTCACGATTGCTCTGGACACGGTTCGAGTGGCTTTGTTGTCGGCATTAGTTGCGACTGCAGTCGGTACGTTTGGTGCCATTGGTATTTATTATTCGCGCAAAAGGCGCACACAAGGCCTGCTCTTGAGCTTGAACAACATTCTACTCGTCTCACCAGACGTTATCATTGGAGCTAGTTTCTTACTCTTGTTCACAGTCGTCGGTTTCAGGCTAGGCTTCTATTCCGTATTGTTCTCACACATCGCGTTCAGTATACCGATTGTCGTATTGATGGTACTTCCTAGGCTAGAGGAGATGAATGCCAATATGATTATGGCGGCTAGAGATTTAGGTGCGAATCAGTGGCAGGTCCTCAAAGAAATCATATTGCCCAGTATCAGTTCAGGGATTTTGGCTGGCTTTTTCATGGCCTTTACCTATTCCATCGATGATTTTGCGGTAACGTTTTTTGTGACCGGAAATGGGTTTGCCACCTTGTCCGTAGAAATCTATTCACGTGCCCGTCAAGGCGTGAGTTTGGAGATCAATGCACTCAGTACGATTTTATTTTTAGTCGCCATGGCAATTGTTGTCGGGTACTATTTTATCCAGCAGCAGCAACGAACGAAAAAGAAAACACCCGCTATGGATCAGACGAATCATGAAAAGGCGGTGATCATGTAATGAAAAAACTCACTATTTTTTCACTGCTTGTCATAGTGCTTGCAAGTGGTCTGTATTATAGTAAACTACTCATCGAGCGGGCAGAAGGAACGAGTGGTGCCGATGTGTTTCATTTATACAACTGGGGAGATTATATCGATCCGGAACTGCTGGATCGTTTTGAAGAAGAAACTGGATACCAGGTGATTTATGAAACCTTTGACTCGAATGAAGCCATGTACACAAAAGTGAAACAGGGCGGTACGGGTTATGACCTGATTGTTCCGAGTGAATACATGATCGAACGCCTGATGGAGGAAGCGTTGGTCGTCCCGCTTGATCATACAAAAATAGAGGGATTGGAACATATCGATGAGGAATTTCTTGACTTGAATTTTGATCCGGGAAATCAGTACTCTATCCCTTATTTCTGGGGAACACTGGGCATTGCCTATAATGAAGAATTGCTGGAAAAGGCACCGACCAGCTGGGAAGACCTGTATGATCCTAAGTATGAAAACAGTATCCTGATGATCGACGGGGCAAGAGAAGTCATCGGTATTGGCTTACAGACCTCGGGCTATTCTTTGAACTCTAAAGATATAGACGAATTGGAAACCGCAGCAGACAAACTTGTTTCTTTGGCACCGAATATAAAAGCTCTGGTCGCCGATGAAATAAAAATGTTTATGATACAGGAAGAAGCCGCACTGGCTGTCACTTATTCAGGTGAAGCAGCGGATATGATGTGGGAAAATGAAGCCATTGTCTATGTCCTGCCGGAAGAGGGATCCAACTTGTGGTTTGATAACATGGTCATTCCTCATACTGTTCAAAATGAAGCAGCAGCCTATGCTTTTATCAACTTTATGCTAGATCCCGAAGTAGCGGCTCAAAACGCTGACTATATCGGTTACAGCACCCCCAACAAAACAGCGATGCAGTATTTACCGGAGGAAACAACTCAAGATGAACAGTTCTACCCAAGCCAGGAAATGATTGACAACTTGGAAGTGTATGAAGACTTGGGACTGGAGTATACTGGTGTCTATAATGATCTGTTTTTGGAATTTAAAATGTTGAAATAAGATGATTCGAAGTGAGGATACAGACTGTGTTCTCACTTTTACTATGCTATAATAATTTTAAGAAGACATTAGTAAAGGAGTTATCAAGTATGAATTTGAAAGAAATGGTTGGATATAAAGCTGCGGAATTCGTGAAAGATGGAATGGTCGTAGGTTTGGGAACAGGTTCTACTGCCTACTATATGGTTGAAGCAATCGGTAAACGTGTGAAAGAAGAGGGATTAGTCATTACCGGAGTAACTACGTCGCACAGAACAGCAGCTCAGGCGAAAGAATTAGGTATTCCTTTGAAAGATATCAATGAAGTTGAATCCATCGATGTCACCATAGACGGAGCCGATGAAATTTCTGATGACTATCAGGGTATCAAAGGTGGTGGCGGCGCTCATTTGTTTGAAAAGATGGTAGCAAACCACTCCAAAGAAGTGATTTGGATAGTGGATGACAGCAAGCTCGTTCATAAACTCGGTGCTTTTCCATTACCAGTTGAAGTCGTTAAGTTTGGCTGCCAACAAGTCTTCCGTTTATTTGAAGAAAAGGAAATGGACCCAAGCTTTAGAAAAGACGATAAGGATGACTTATATTTAACCGATTCTGGAAACTATATTATCGACTTGCATTTAGAGCAAATTGAAAATCCTCATGAAATTGCCGCCTGGTTAGATTCGCTAACAGGAGTTGTGGAACACGGCCTGTTTTTAGACTGTGTAACGAAAGTGATTGTCGGAACTGAAGACGGTCCTGTTGTGAAAGACGTCAGTCGTTAAAACAATAACATTTTAGAAAAAAAGACAAGAAGAGTAACTTATCTTCTTGTCTTTTTTCTGATTATTCGAATTGAATTTTTGAAGGAGGGGATTACTATTACCGGTTCGAGTAGTATAGCATTAACTCAAAAAGGATGAGGACTCAGAGTTGCGGTTATAAGGGCGTATAGCATTAACTCAAAAAGGATGAGGACTCGGAGTTGCGGTTATAAAGGCGTATAGCATTAACTCAAAAAGGATGAGGACTCAGAGTTGTGGTTATAAGGGCGTATAGCATTAACTCAAAAAAGGTGAGGACTCAGAGTTGCGGTTATAAGGGCGTATAGCATCAACTCAAAAAGGATGAGGACTCAGAGTTGCGATTATAAGGGCATATAGCATTAACTCAAAAAAGATGAGGACTCAGAGTTGTGGTTATAAAGACTTATAGCATTAACTCAAAAAAGATCAGGCCACCGAGTGACCGTTAGAAGGGCTTCTAGCAGAGAATTAAAAGTTTGTGCACACTGAGCAGCAACTAAAACACTCAACGAACACAGACACAAAAAACAGCCCTCATCAAGTGGTTAGAAGGTGGCGTTCAGCCACCTTCCACCTCATTAAAAAAGACTATTTCGACATATGGAGAAAAAATCTCTCATAAGTAAAAATAGTCTTTCTAAATCGATATAATTAAATCTCTTTGTTATTCAACTGTTGCAACATGTCTGTCGTCATTTTTTCTAAATCAAATCGAGGTGAGAATCCCCATTCTTCTTGAGCGGCACTTGTATCAATGGCGTTTGGCCATGATTCAGCGATAGCTTGTCTGACTGGATCTACCTCATAGCTCAGTTTGAACTCTGGAAGGTGTTTTTGAATTTCACGCTCAATATCTTCGGGTGCCACACTCATCGCGCTGACGTTATAGGCGTTGCGATATTTAAGCTGCTCACTTGGGGCTTCCATCAATTGAATTATTAAATCAACAGCGTCGGTCATATACATCATGTCCATGTAGGTCCCTTTAGCTATGAAAGAAGTATAGGTATTATTTTTCGACGCTTCAAAATAAATATCCACGGCATAATCAGTTGTCCCACCGCCTGGTAAAGTTTCATGAGAAATCAATCCAGGGAAGCGAACACTGCGGGTATCCACACCAAATTTTTGGAAGTAGTAATCGCCGAGCAATTCGCCACTTACTTTCGTTACACCGTACATCGTCGTCGGACGTTGGATGGTGACTTGAGGGGTCTGGTTTTTGGGTGTTTCGGGACCAAATGCGCCGATAGAACTTGGGGTGAAAAATTTCAAGTTATGTTCACGGGCTATTTCTAAAGCATTAAGTAATCCACCCATATTCAAATCCCAGGCAAGTTTCGGTTTTGCTTCAGCAACGGCTGAAAGTAAGGCAGCCAGATGGATAAAGGTATCCACTTCATATTTTTCGACCAATGCTTTCATGCGATCGGCATCAGTGACATCAAGTTGTTCGAAGATGCCATCAGTTACGACTTTGGAATCTTTGGGTTCTCTGATATCTGTTGCTACAACATTATCTTTTCCGTATAATTCTCTCAGTTTCATAGTCAGCTCAGAACCGATTTGTCCTAAAGCTCCAGTAATTATAATTTTCTTCACAAAAAAATCCTCCGACAGTTTCAAATTTTTAAAAAATACGAGAAGAAAGAGAAAGAACAGATGCGTTCATTTCTCTTTCTTTCTTCGTTGTTAAGTTAGCTGATGACGCTTAATTCTTTCCCGACTTTTTCGTATGTTTCCAACACTTTATCTAAATGATCTTTGGTGTGAGCAGCACTAGGCATATTTCTCACACGACCCTTACCACGTGGTACAGTAGGGAAGACGATCGATTTAGCATAAACGCCTTCTTCAGTAAGACGTTTAGAAAAGCTCTGAGTCAGTTTTTCTTCACCGATAATGCACGGGGTGATCGGTGTTTCTGAATTACCGATATTAAAGCCTAACTTTTTTAGTCCTTCTTTAAGGTAGTGTCCATTTTCCCACAGACGCTCGTTCTCTTCGGTGGAGCTAGACATGATATCGATGGCTTCGATACATGCAGCACAAGCGCCAGGTGTAAGTGACGTTGAGAATAAAAATGGACGCGCACGGACTTTCAACCAGTCGATGAGATTTTGTGTTCCGGCAACGTAACCACCGACAACACCAACAGCTTTAGACAAGGTACCCATTTGGAAATCGATTTTGTCTTGCAAACCAAAATGTTTGACTGTTCCAGCCCCTTTGCCCATAACGCCTGACCCGTGGGCATCGTCGACATAGGTGATCAAATCAAATTCTTCGGCAATTTTTACAATATCCGGAAGATTAGCGACATCGCCATCCATTGAGAAGACACCATCAGTAATGTACATTACTTTTTCGTATAGACCACTTTCTGTGGCAGCTTTTGCTTTGGCGCGTAAATCATCCATATCCTGGTGGTTCACACGAATAACTTTAGCGCCTGACAGACGACAGCCGTCAATGATTGAAGCGTGGTTGAGCTCGTCTGACAAGATAGCGTCATTTTTGTTCATGACAGCTGAAATAGCACCCATATTACAGTTGAATCCAGATTGGAAAGCAACGGCGGCTTCGGTGTGCTTGAATTCAGCGATTTTGGTTTCTAGTTCCTCGTGGATCGTTTGTGTTCCGTTAATGGTACGAACTGCACCAGCTCCGACACCAAATACTTCTGTAGCTTCGATGGCCTTAGCTTTTAGGCGTTCGTCATTCGCAAAACCTAGATAGTTATTGGAAGACATATTGATCAGTTTTTTTCCGTTGATCATGATTTCTGCGCCGTTAGGTCCTTCAAGGACATCTATTTCGTTATAAAGACCGTTATCTTTGAGTTCTTTCAAATTTTCTTCTAAAAAGGTATTCAATTTTTGACTAGTCATGAAATCTCTCCTTTTGTAATGTGTTCAAAATTCTCATGTTAATTTTACCACTCTTTTAAAAAATCGTATAGTAATCCTCTGGTTTATTGGAAGATTCTTATCGTCTCTTAGTTAAATTACCTTCTTATTTCAAGAATTTATGCTAAACTAATCTATATAACTAACTAGAACTGGAGTGGAAAACTGATGAGAATGATCGATTTGATTGATAAAAAACAACATGACCAAGCTTTAACAGAGAATGAGATTAAGTGGATGATAACAAACTATACGTCAGAAGCTATTCCTGATTACCAAATGAGTGCGATGGCAATGGCCATTTACTTTAATGGCATGAACAATGAGGAACGCAGCGCTTTGACTATGGCTATTGTTGAATCAGGGGAACAAATTGATTTATCTTCCATAGAAGGAGTCAAAGTGGATAAACACTCAACCGGTGGTGTAGGGGATACAACAACACTGATTTTAGCACCATTAGTTGCCAGTGTCGGCGTACCTTTTGCAAAAATGAGTGGACGTGGACTGGGTCATACGGGTGGGACAATCGATAAATTAGAGGCCATTCCAGGATTTAACGTGGAAGTCTCTCAAGAAAGATTTGTCGAATTAGTCAACAAGAACAAAGTAGCTGTCGTGGGACAATCGGGTAATTTAACTCCCGCAGATAAAAAGCTGTATGCCTTACGTGATGTAACGGGTACGGTAGAATCGATTCCATTGATAGCAAGCTCGATTATGAGTAAAAAAATAGCCGCCGGTGCGGATGCCATTGTATTAGATGTTAAAATAGGTGCCGGTGCCTTTATGAAGAACGTTGAACAAGCGAAAGAATTGGCTGAAACAATGGTAAATATTGGTGAAGCTGTTGGAAGAAACACTATGGCGGTTATTTCTGATATGAGCCAGCCACTTGGTAATGCAATTGGTAACGGCCTGGAAGTGAAAGAAGCGATCGATACGCTTAAAGGGAATGGACCCGCAGATTTAACGGAACTTTGCTTGGTTTTGGGGAGTCAAATGGCTTATTTAGGTGGTGTTGGTTCTTCTCTGGAAGAGGCACGCGCTAAACTCGAAGAGAACTTGCACAACGGCAAAGCATTAGAAGTGTTCAAAACCTTTGTGGATGCACAAGGGGGCGACGCTACAGTTGCTGATGATCCAGAAGGCGTTTTACCGAAAGCTAAGTATTCACAAGATGTTTTGGCTAAAGAATCCGGTAAAGTTTCTGAAATCGTTGCTGATCAGATCGGTATCGCTGCAATGATGCTGGGGGCTGGACGTGAAACAAAAGAAAGTGACATTGATTTAGCTGCTGGGATATATATGCACAAAAAAATTGGAGATGCTGTCGAAAAAGATGAAGCGTTAGTGACGGTTTATTCCAACAAAGAGATCAAAGAAGAAGTAATAACTAAAATCTTGAACAACATCAAAGTGGCAGAATCAGCTGAAATACCAACACTGATACATGAAATTATTCAATAATAGAAACGACAAAAAACACAAAAGAGAAGCGGTTGGATACGTTCGGTATCTGGCGCTTCTCTTTTATATTTGGAGATAAAGGTGTGCTATACTAACGTGACAACTATTTTTCGAAAAACACAGAAAGGAGAAAGATAGATGAAAAATGAATCCGTACTTAGTGGCATGAAGGCGAGTATGCCGATCATGGTTAGTTATCTTGCCTTGGGTCTCGCCTGTGGCATTGTTTTATATGATGCCGGGTTTAATGTCTTAGCTATCTTTCTCATGAGTAGTCTCGTATATGCGGGAGCTGCTCAATTTTTAGCAGGAAGCATGGTAGCCTTAGGCGCAACAGTTCCTTCAATCATATTGATGGTCTTCTTCTTGAACTTAAGACATATTTTGATGTCGGCAAGTATTTCCAAATATGTCAAAAGGAAACCACTGAGCTATTTAAGTGTGTTCAGTCATACGCTATCTGATGAATCATTCGGGATCAATTACTCCAAGTTTCAAAAAGATGACTGGACGACCAATGAAGCACTGGTCACCAATCTTTTCAATTATTCCGCCTGGGTAGTGAGTACGGTGTTAGGTGGTGTTATTGGCAGTCAGGTTTCCATTGACACACTGATCATGAATTACGCTTTGATTGCGATGTTTTTATGCATGATGGTGCTGCAGTTCGTTTCAAAAGAACATATTATCGCCGGCATCGTTGCTGTCGTGCTGTCCGTCTTGTTCACTTTACTGCTTAAACACAATATCGCTTTGGTTTTAGCGACGATCATTGCGTCTTTTGTTGGTTATTATTTAGAAAAGAGAACAGTGGTAAAAGGAGTGAGGGTCAATGACTAGTCAAACATGGGTGCTGATCTTAGGAATGGCGATAGTCACTTATATTCCGAGGTTTCTGCCGATCTTACTTTTGAGTAAAAAAGAAATCTCTCCGTCATTCAGTCGCTGGATGTCATATATCCCTGTTTCGATCTTTGCATCTTTAGTAGCTTCGGATATATTCTTTTGGGAAGATTCCTTTTCGTTACAACCGTTTACTAATATTAAACTTATTCCATCTGTGCTCGTCTTGATCGTAGCCTACAAAACGAAAAGTTTGCTCTGGTCCATGCTAACAGGCGTTCTTTCAATGACGTTGTTTTGGATGTTGTAAAAAGAGAGCTATCAAACTGAATAAAGCTTAATAGAAACAAAAAACAGTCATGAGGTTAATCATGACTGTTTTTTTGAATTTAATGATGAATAGAGGGTTCTTTTAAGATCTTTTCGCCTAAAGCGTTGGCCCATTCTTCTGTCCAGCAGAATGAATAAGGCACACCGTATTTTTTTCTCAAAGTCTTATACCTTTTCATTCGTGCCCAAGACCAGGAAACAATGCCAATGACTATAAGATAAAAGGGACCGAGTAGTAGAGACTGATAAGTATGTCCATACTCGTGAACTGATAGCCTGTCACACTGTTCCTTTAAACGTTTTTTATTGTTTTGCGTTCGTATAAGTAATACCTCTTCACCCTCATTAGGCGTGAAGATAAATAAACCGAGAGATATCCCATTAAATGATGACCATTTGGTCCGGATACTTCCATGATAAAAATCATGGGGTGCCTTGAAATGAAATAGGAACAGGAAGAATCCCAATAACGTCTGGAAAAAGCCCCAAGTTAACTGGATAAGTATATATAAAGGGACCCAGGCGTAGTTAAACAATACATGTGTTGAATTTGAATGATTCATACGCCACCTTCTTCAGTTGGAATTAGATCTAGCTAGTTTTCAAAGAGTTTTAGAACGAAAAGCGTAGCGCGATTTGTCAATGTTTCTAGCTTCACACCAGTCTGCAGTAGCTCCTGAAATGATTATATCCGTCTTTCTTAAGTCATCGATAGATTCCGCCCCGAGTAAAGTCATGATCCGTTTGATTTCTTCTTTCCAATGATTAATGGTCAGAATAGCCTCATCTACATCGTCCAGTGCCATATGCATGATTTGACTCGAAAGGCCGTTGATCGAAGCGCCAAGCGCTAATGACTTGACGATTTCCATCGGGCGTCTGATACCTCCAGAAGCAATGATCGAAGCCGATTTGACACTTTCTTGTGCTTCAAGAAGAGAGACGACGGTGGATTGCCCCCATTCTTCAAAATCATCCAGCTTGAAGTCTTTTCTGCGATAATTTTCTATTCGAGCAAAGTTTGTTCCGCCTTTTCCGGAAATATCGATAAGCTTTACACCAATAGATTCGAGCAGGGCCACTGTTTCTCTAGACATGCCGAAGCCTACTTCTTTAACAATGACCGGTAAAGGTAAGCCATTAACTATAGATTGAAGATTCTCTATCCAGTTTGAAAATTCACGGTCACCTTCCGGCATAACGATTTCCTGAGGTGCATTTAAATGAATCTGAAGGGCATCTGCACCGAGTAAGTCAACAGCGCGTTTGGCGTTCTCTAAACCATGTCCGGCACCTAAGTTAGCGAAAACGAGACCATGAGGGTTCGTCTGTCGAACAATTTTAAAAGAACCGGCTTGAGAAGGATCTTTAAGGGCAGCGCTGACTGAGCCAGTAGCCATCGCCAAATCTGTCTCTCGGGCGATGGTAGCTAGTTTTTCGTTAACTTTGCCGGTCCATTCACTCCCGCCGGACATGGCATTGATGAAGAAAGGGGAGGAGAATTGCAGATTATCTAAAGAGACAGAAAGATTTATATCCAAGACATCGCGTCGTGGAAAAGAGTGATGAACGAATTTTATATCATTAAACGAAGAATGACCCTGATCATAAAATTTTTCTGATAATGAGACATGTTCATTTTTACGGTTATTGGTTTTCGGCATAAAGCACACTCCAGATTTTATTGATTAGATTTATCGTACACGTTCAGGGAAAGCGGTTCGATTTTATTTGCCTGCCATTCTGTTAGTATCTGTCTTTGCTTAACACTTGAATCGATCAAGGCAATGCCGCAGTCTCCGCCTCCGGCACCAGACGTTTTAGAAGCAGCGCCATATTTTAAAGCGATACGGGTAAGCCTCTGAAGTAAAGGGGTCTCTATGACTATTTCTTTTGCACGACTCATTTCAAGCAATAATTCTCGGTTGTAACGGATAGAGTCAAATACTTGTTGCGTGTCATTTATTTTTAACCCGACAATTAAGTCTGATACACATTTTTTGCTTTGAAGTAAAAAATCCTGATAGTTTAGTTCTTCACGGTCCTGTTCGATAGACTTGACATAAGTTTCTGTGGATGCCGGTATCCCTGTCCATCCAACGATAAGCTTCAAAGTCTTTGGCGAGGGTAACCGTTCGATTTTCAACTCGGGCCATGAACACTCAAGAAGTGAAGTGAGATTTGTATCAGCCAGCTTTTCTTTCAACCAACTTTTATCCACACAAGAGTATGCTATCCAGCCCGTATAGGTGGCTGCAGCCAGGTCTCCAAGCGAGCCGTGACTTTCTAAATACGTATGAGTGATCGCAGCTAGCTTGAATATTCCTTCATCGTCAAGCGAATACTCAACTGATTCAAGTAGGGCCAGGATCGTTGCGACAGTTACAGCACCGCTTGAACCTAAGCCATATTTCCTACCATCTTTATTGTCTAATGAACTTTTTATTGTTACATCATAATAGGGGAGCATCATTCCTTTTTCTCTTAAAAAGCGCTCAGTTATTTCCATTGTATTTAATAAGATAGCTGCCTTTTCGATTGGCTCTTCTAGAAAGAGATCGTGACCCAATCGTTTCCATCTCAGCGTTTTACTTGAAAGTTGAGGGGAGCATATCGTCCCGTAAACGTTACTAGACGGTGACAATGAAACAGTAATGAATCGGTCTACTGCTACAATCACCGCAGGGTATCCTGGTTCAGTGACGGCATATTCTCCGGCGATATACAATTTTCCTGGGGCTTTAGCGTGTGCGTGTTTCATATCGTCACCTTTTCATTAAACTATTTACTAAATTCTGAAACGACGTGCAGTCCGGGTCCCGGTCTTGCTTCGATAAGCTGACTCTCTGAAAAGTCTCTGAGTAAGTATGCTTTTATTTCTGCTAATTGAGACTGTTTGCAGATGAGTTTCACATTGGGACCGGCATCCATAGTGAAATGAACGGAATAACCTTGTTCACGTAAGTCTCTGACTGATTCCATTGCTCTCAAGCTATCAGGCGACCAGTAGGTGAACGGAGGATTTGCTCCCAATGTCGTTGCGTGCATTTTCAGTGCATTGCGCTCAGCGATGGCACCGACTTCATGAATGTTTTGTTGATCGATCGCCTCTTTTATCGCACTCAAATCAGCATCCAGCGTGTCCAGCCAACCTTGATAAAATGGAGACGTTTTGACGGTCCTCCTCATGCCCTCACGACTGGATACGTCTTTTTTCTTATCATTCACGACAATGAAGAGCATACCAATATCCCAATTCGCATCATCGATAGGGATCGCGTAAGAGGTATCGTCGTCCGTTCCTTTTTGCCATTCAGCGAATCCGCCATAAATACTTCTTGAAGCTGATCCGGATCCTCGTCTGGCTAGTTTTGACAATTCTTTTTCGGATAAATCAAGTCCTGCCGCTAAACTTGCCGCGCCTGCCAAGGCTGCCAATCCCGATGCGGAAGAGGCTAGTCCTGCTGCGGTAGGAACGTGATTGTAACTTTCAACTCTCGCTTTAGCTGTGATACCGGCTTTCTCTCGAACTATGTTTAAAACGGTTTTGACTTTTTCCAGCGCGGCTAAATCTTGTATCGTGTTGTCTAAGTATAACTCATCTACTTTTAAGTTTTCATCAAAGATAACTCTCGTTTCTGTGTAGAAAGCATCCAAAGTTAAAGAAAGAGAATTATTCATGGGAATAATCAACTCTTCATTCTCTTTACCCCAGTATTTGATCAGTGCAATATTCGTATGTGCGCGTACCCATTCACCCTTCATTATCTGCTCCTAACGCATGAATCCAGGTTTTTACTGCTCCCTGTTCCATTAATTTATTTGAGACGAGTTCTGCCTCTTTTTTTGTACGAGTCAATGCAATCATACAACCGCCGCGACCGCCACCCGTTAGCTTGGCGCCTAAAGCACCATGACTGAGAGCAGTTTCAACGAGATGATCCAGTAAATCATTGCTTACATTTAGCTGTCGTAATGATTCATGTGCTTGAGTCATCAGCTTGCCCAGCGTCACTGCCTGATTTTTTTCTATCGCTTCCTTGGCTTGTAGTGTCAATCGTCCAAGCCGTTTAATTATAGGCATGGTCTGATCTGGTGAACGTTTGACCTGATCGGCAACGTCTTTGACAGTTTGTCGTGTTTGTCCTTGCACGCCAGTATCTGATGCAATCAAATACCCGGCAATATTTAAGGTGAAAGGCTCGAAGACGCTGCCTTTCTGGTAAAAGATGGGCACATCGCTGCTTGTCACCCGAGCATCTATACCACTGGGATTACCGTGTGCAATTTTTTCGGATAAATCGACATAATTTAACAGATGAGACGCGTCAAGTTGTTCGTCATAATAAGTAAAAAGTGCCCGGACGAGGGCCGTAGCAACGGCTGCGCTTGAACCCATACCTCTTTCAGCGGGGATAGAGCTTGTTATTGTAATTGATAAGTGGTCAGAAGACTGATTTAAATCGTTACAGATCGTTTTTATGAGTATGCTTAAATTGTTTAAGGATCGAGGTGCTTCACAAAGTAGTCCTTGATAATAACTTGATATAATTCGATTCGGTGTGGGTATTTTTTCTATTGTGACTTCTACAGGTGTGGCCCTAAAAGGTAGGGCAATAGCAGGTTCGCCGTAGACAACAGCGTGTTCACCCATCAATATGATTTTTCCGTGAGCAATACCTTTAGCTTTTTCTGGTAGGGTCTTCATATAGTAACCTCTTTACTAGTTATTGTTTATATAATTTGAACGGTTGAACCACATCTTTTGTATCATAGTCTATCACATCGAGTTCGTCAATTTTATCATATCAAGTTATCTTTAAAATTCAATTAAGAATTATATTTTCACAGATCTTAAGAGAGTGTTGTGAAAGCGGATAAGAATTTGGTAAACTAAGAAAGATAAATACGATGGAGAGCGGAGGTAACCGCATGAAAGAATCAGATTCCTTTTACATTATTAATCGAGAAGAATGGAAAGAATTAAATAAAAACAAAAAAATGATGTTGACAGACATCGAAGTAGAGGCACTGCGTTCCCTGAATGATAACGTTTCAGTGACAGACGTGAAAGAAATTTACTTACCCATATTGGAAATACTAAATAAGTACATCAAACATTATCATGAAAGACAATGCGAGATTAAACGATTTTTAAGCAAACCTCAAAAAAAAGATCCCTATATTATTGGGATAGCTGGAAGTGTGGCCGTGGGAAAGAGCACACTGGCACGATTTCTACAAGCCATGATGGCGCGAGCCTATCCTGATCAAAAGGTTAGCCTCATTACTACAGACGGTTTTTTGTTTCCCAATGAAGTTTTAAAAGAGAATAATATACTCAACCGTAAAGGTTTCCCTGAAAGCTATGATATGCATCGTCTCATAAGTTTTATGGGAGATGTTAAAAGTGGACGAAGAAATATCGAGGTGCCACTTTATTCGCATCGTTTATATGATATTGTCCCAGATGAATTCGAGGTTATCGATCAACCAGATATTCTTATTGTCGAGGGTATCAATGTTTTACAATTACCGGCAAACGAAAAAATCTTTGTGAGTGATTTTTTTGATTTCAGTTTTTATGTCGATGCTGAGCCACATAAAATCGAAAATTGGTATTTGGAACGGTTCGGATTGCTTTTAAAAACAGCATTCAAGGATCCTTCTAATTATTATTATCCATATGCCATTGGGGATAAAAAAGAAGCTTTCGAAATGGCGAGAAACGTTTGGAAAACAATCAATTTGAAAAATTTAGAAGAATATATTCTACCTACTCGTTTTAGAGCAGACATGATTTTACACAAGACAACAGAGCATTTTATAGATCAATTATTACTGAAAAAACACTAATCAATAAGGGGGTAATCGAATGAAGACAGTGGTTGCAGTTTTTATTTTTACTTTTTTATTTGTTTTAAATGGATGCCAAACAAGCGAAGATTATCCAACATTTGAAGGGACGATCATTAGTGTTGAAGGGTCTCATGTTATCGTAGAGCCGTCTGAAGGTGAAGAAATAAGACAATCGGGTTCTGAAGTGAGTATCCGTGTTGAAGATGATTTAAATCTTGAAGTAGGAGATGAAGTCATAGTGACGCATGAAGGGACTATCATGGAAAGTTTTCCCTTGCAAATCAATCTCATTGAAATCGAAAGAATTAATTGACTTTCAGTCCATCAAAAAGCCATATTCCTGGTTAAGTATGACAAGTTTGTGACTGTCGTCTTTTTGAATCGAATAGCTTTGAATGCGGAATAAAAACGTCGATGACCGGTGTTAAATTAAAGAAAAGGAGACGATAATATGGTGGACGCTGATCAGCAAAAAGAAATCGACCTGTTGAAAAATGAATTAGCCGCTGTAAAACGGTTAAATAAAGAACTCCTGGATTTACAACAGCAACAAGATTCATTGGAATTCTCATGGATAGGTAATTTAGGCCATTGGTTTTGGGACTTAAAGGAAAACAAAGTAACCTTCAATCCAATGAAAGCTGAAGCCTTAGGTTTTATTAGAGAGGAGTTACCTGAAAGTGTTGATTTCCAATTTTTCACCGATCGTTTACACCCTGAAGATTATGATCATGTAATGCAAGTAATGAGAGATCATTTATCCGGTAAAGTTCCTGTTTGGGAAGTGAAATACCGTATTCAATCAAAAGATGGCTCTTACAAAACCTATTATGACCGTGGAAAAGTAACGCAGCGGAGCGAAACGGGAGAACCTTTATTTCTCACAGGTATCGTTTTCGATGTTACAAAGTATGAGTCAGAAAAACAGGTGCTGCTCAAAGAAAATAAAGAATGGGAGCAAATTTCAAGATCAGACAAGTTGACGGGCCTGCTTAATCGATCAAATATCCTTGTTAAACTGGGACAAATCATTTCTGAAGTCAATAAGGAAAAACGACAGACTGTTTCAATGATTTTAGTGGATATTGATAATCTAGAACATCAGAATTCTTTGTTCGGACCTTTATTGGGTGACGAGTTGATCAAAGAAGCGGCATCGGTCATAAAGGAAACCATTCAAGTGGATTATTATGCCGGTACATTTGAAGGAGGAAAATTTTTGATTGTGCTACCCGATGTCAAGAAAAGTGAAGCCCGTAAAATCGCTGAACAAATAAGATTATCTTTTAATAAGCGAAACTTTAGTAAACCGGCCGATGTGACGAGTAGTTCAGGAGTGGCCGAATATGAACCCAACGAAACGGTCAGTGAACTATTCAATCGTGCAGATCGCTTGTTATTCAAAGTCAAACAAAATGGGAAAAACAATGTGATGTCAGACTAGATAGACAGATTGAATGGCATGCGGTAAGATAGGCTTCTAAACAAGAAAATAGAGTGAAAAGTTAGTAGAATGGATGGACATATGATGCAAAGAAAAGTAATGATTCTAGGGATCCCCTTCGATAATATGACTCGGAAAGAATTTCTGAAAAACTTAAATGAACGACTAAACACACACCAAAAAACGTTTTTAGTGACTGCCAATCCAGAGATTGTTATGTATGCAAAAAATAATAAAGATTATTATGATTTGCTGATGCAGGCAGATTATATTGCACCTGATGGTATTGGTATCGTTAAGGCCGCTCATAGATTAGGCACCCCTATTCAAGAACGCGTACCCGGATTCGAGTTGATGCTCGGTTTGCTTGAAATCGCTGATTTAGAAGAAAAAAACGTATATTTTATTGGTTCTAAAGAAGAAATTTTAGAACTTACAATCGAAAAGGTGAAGATCAAATGGCCTCATATTAATATTGTCGGTTATCATCATGGGTATTTCGATCACGATGATCCGGAAATGATCGATAGAGTGAAAAATACTAATCCTGATATTGTTTTTGTTGCGTTTGGTTTTCCTAGACAAGAAAAATGGATCAGTGACTATCTTAGTCAAGTTTCTCATGGTATAGCAGTAGGCGTAGGTGGGAGCTTTGACGTGTTATCCGGTAAGACGAAGCGTGCACCTAAATTTGTTCAATCTTTTCATATTGAATGGCTGTATCGTTTGATCAAACAGCCTTCGAGGTATAAACGGATGGCCGTATTGCCAAAATTTCTGCAGGAAATTTATAAACAGAATAAGAAGGAAAAGCGTATATGAAAATAGCTCATATAAATGCTGGGAACGAATACGGAGGTGGCCTCGCACATATCATCTCGTTGCTCAAAGAACTTAAAAAAGATGATGTTGATTTGATCGTCTTTGAAGAAGGTCCCGTAGCTAAAGCAGCACGCAAAGAGAACATTCCAGTGTATGTTTTTGAACAAAACAACCGCTTTGATATCAAAGTATTGTACCGTTTGCGGCACTTTATTAAAGAACAAGGTTACACGATATTACACACTCATGGACCACGTGCAAACACGCTCATAGCTCTCTTGAATCCTTTTATACAGGTTTATTGGGTAATGACTGTCCATAGTCATCCTTTATTAGATTTTAAAGATAGAGGAATCAAAGGGAAGTTGTTTGAAACAGTTCACCGTCTGACTTTTAAAAAAGCAGATGGTATCATAACCGTTTCCAATGAAATTAAGGGAGTGTTGCAATCTTTTGGGGTTTCAAGCGATCGTATTAAGGTCATACATAATGGCATAAAATTTTCTGAATCAGTCGAACCGCGTTCTGAGAGACACTCAAAGGTGTTTACTTTGATTACTGTAGGCAGACTCAATAAAATCAAAGGCTATTCTACCTTGATGGACGTTTTAAAGACAGTTGGATTCCAAGAGTGGCAATGGATAATTTGTGGTGATGGTGAAGAAATGGAGTCTTTACAGAAACTTGGAAGAGACTATGATTTGTCTCGGCATTTAAACTTTAAAGGCTGGCTTCCTTCAACTGAAATCAAGAAAGAGTTTCATCAGGCGGATATCTTTGTTCTTCCTTCTTTGAGCGAAGGTTTTCCGATGATATTACTTGAAGCAGCTGATGAAAAAGTTCCTGCTATTGCGACGGATGTAGGAGATGTTAAAGAAGTGATCAAAGATGCAAGTATGGGGTGGCTCGTTCCCCCCAAAAATAACGAGAAAATAAAAGATGCTCTATTGCAAGCCTATTCACTCTGGGAGAAAAAAAAATTAAGCGAAAAAGGGAAAAACCTTCATGACTGGGCGATACGTTTTTCAATCGAACAACAGGCAAAAGAAGTTAAGAAATTTTATATGGAAATCATAGTGAAAAACCGGAAATAGAGCAAGTTTCTATTTTGGGTTTTTGGTTTTTTATAGCTGTAAATACACCGATGATTTTAACAGAATGAACGCGGTAAAGCGCAAATTATGGTATACTTCACTACAGAGTCACCTTTTATATAATTAGGAGGAAAATAGATGTTTCAGACCTATGCAGATGATAGCATGGCATTGCATACAGATTTTTACGAATTAAATATGATTTATACTTATTGGAAAAAAAAGAATCACCTAAATAAGGCCGTTTTCGAAGTTTATTATCGGGATAATCCTTTTGGGATTGGCTACACAGTGTTTGCCGGCCTGGAAAGAGTCGTAGATTATATTACAAACCTTAAATTTAGTGAATCGGATATTAACTACTTAAAGGAAATTAAAGAATTTCCGGAAGATTTTCTAGAGTACCTGGAGAATTGGACATTTAAAGGAACCGTCCGTGCATTTAAAGAAGGAGAAGTTGCCTTCGCCAATGAACCTTTGATTCAAGTGGAAGGCCCCATTGCAGATTGTCAATTAATAGAAACAGCATTACTTAATATTGTTAATTTTCAAACACTCATTGCTACCAAAGCCTCTCAAATAAAGAGTGCGGCCGGTGATGACCCTGTCCTGGAGTTCGGTGCGAGACGAGCGCAGGAGTTTGATGCAGCGATATGGGGATCACGCGCAACTTATATTGGCGGGTGCGATGCGACGAGTAATACGAGAGCAAGTAAAATTTTTGGGATACCCGTTTCTGGGACACATGCCCATTCATTGGTGCAAGCTTATAGAGATGAATACGAAGCCTTTAAGGCGTATGCCGAGACACACAAAGACTGTGTTTTCTTAGTCGACACCTATCATACGCTTGATTCGGGTGTGATCAATGCCATACGAGTAGCTAATGAAATGGGCGATAAGATCAACTTTTTAGGTGTCCGCTTAGATTCTGGAGACTTATCATATCTATCCAAACGTGTAAGACAACAATTAGATGAAGCGGGTTACCCGGATGCAAAAATTTATGTGTCTAACGATCTAAATGCGGAAACAATTTTGAACCTCAAGATGCAGGGAGCAAAAATCGATGTGTGGGGCGTAGGCACCAAAATGATTACAGCCTTTGATCAGCCTGCATTAGGAGCAGTATATAAAATTGTTTCTGTTGAAGGAAACGGCGGAACAATGTATCCAACCTTAAAACTTACAGCAAATGCGTCTAAGATCACCACACCGGGGAAAAAACAGGTTTGGCGTATTCGTTCGCATAATAATGTGAAGCCTGAGGGAGATTACATTGCCCTTGCTGATGAACGTCCGGACCTGCAGGATGAATTGTTTATGTTCCACCCCCAATACACATATATAAACAAAACATTAGATGACTTTGAGGCACGTCAGCTGTTACAAGATATAATCGTGGAGGGAGAACTGGTTTACAATATGCCTTCTCTTGAAGAAATCAAGGATTATGCTAAAGAGAGTTTATCAGAACAATGGGAGGAACATAAACGCTTATTGAATCCAGAGCCTTATCCTGTTGATTTATCACAAAAATTATATGATGAAAAAGTAGAGACAATTAATATGTTCAGAGAAATTGCAAAAGAGAAAACAACGAAGAATAAATCGTTTTTTTAAGATGATTCATATCGATGTTAAAGGAGAGTAGATAGGAAATGATGTCTGATTTACAGAAACGAATAGTAGAAGAAATGAATGTTTCACCTACCATTGATGCTAAAGAAGAAGTTCGCCGATCTATCGATTTCATGAAAGCATACATGCTGAAACACTCCTTTCTTAAAACGTTTGTTTTAGGGATGTCTGGTGGACAAGATTCTACATTACTGGGAAAACTTGCTCAGATAACTGTTGAAGAATTACGAAAAGAAACAGGGGATCAAACGTATTTATTTATAGCTTTAAGATTGCCTTATGGTATACAAGCAGATGAAGCAGACGCAATGGCTGCTATTGAATGGATACAACCAGACAAAATGATGCGTGCAGATATTAAACCATCTGTGGATGCAACTGAAAAAAGTATAGAAGCTAATGATTTAAAATTAAGTGATTTTAATAAAGGAAATATAAAAGCACGTGAACGTATGAGCGTCCAGTATGCGATAGCCGGCGAAACAAAGGGTGTTGTATTAGGGACAGATCACGCTGCCGAAGCAGTCACAGGCTTTTACACGAAATATGGTGATGGGGGAACAGATGTCAATCCGCTGTTTCGTTTGAATAAAAGACAGGGCAAACAATTACTTTTAGAGCTCGGTGCACCCAAACACTTGATAGAAAAAGTACCAACAGCTGACTTGGAAAGTGATAAGCCTGGTATTGCAGATGAAGCTGCCTTAGGCGTGACCTATGATGAAATTGATGATTACCTGGAAGGCAAAGAAATAGAAAAAGAATCGGCAGAAAAAATTGAGAAATGGTACCTTCAAACACAACATAAGCGGCACTTACCAGTTACGATCTTTGACGATTTCTGGAAGTAGACGCAACATCACTGTGTTTTTCAATGAATACAAAGATGTTGCTCATTATTGTTACGCATTAAATTAGCAACAATAAAAAAGGAGGATTCTTTGTGACGAAAGTATACACTAACGCTCATATCTTTACCGGCGAGGGAGAAATTGAAAATGGGTATATCCGTTTCTCTGATGAAATAATCGGTGTAGGTAAAATGGAACATTATACTAAACAAGTAGAGGATGAAGAAGCGGATTTACGCGGCCATTTTATTGTGCCGGGTTTTATTGATGTCCACAGCCACGGTGGTTATGGTGTGGATAACATGGATGCGGATGCCGGGAAAATTAGTGACATGACGTATAAAATGTTAGAAGAAGGAATCACTTCATATTTCCCAACAACAATGACCCAATCAGATGAAAATATTGAAGCTGCTTTAAAAGCAATCGATAAAGCGGCGAGTATGAATCCGATGATTCAAGGCATTCATGTGGAAGGACCGTTTATATCAAAAAAATTCAAAGGCGCTCAGCCGGAAGAATATATTCGTGTTGCTCAGCTTGATACACTGAAAAAATGGCAGGAATTAAGTGGAGAGCGTATCCGCCTCATTACTTATGCCCCGGAAACGGGTGAAGTATCAGAGTTTGAAGAGTATTGTCAAGATAATGATATCATCTTATCTGCAGGCCATTCAGGTGCGACATACAAGCAACTCAAAGAATCAAAGGCCACGCACATCACACATCTTTTTAACGGCCAATTAGGCTTACACCATAGAGAAATTGGGGTCAGTGGATACGGTTTACTAGAAGACGGCGTAAGCGTTGAAATGATCGTCGATGGGTTTCATATCTCGGAGGAAATGGTAAAACTCGCTTATAAAACAAAAGGTGCGGACGGGATTCAATTGATTACAGACGCTATGCGCGCCAAAGGTTATCCGGAAGGTGAGAGTGAGCTAGGGGGGCAGAAAGTCATTGTGAAAGACAAACAAGCACGTCTAAGCAATGGTTCCTTAGCAGGGAGCGTACTGACCTTTATAGACGCATTCAAAAACATGATGACTTTTACAGGTTGTTCAATGTTAGAAGCGGTCAAAATGAGCTCATTCAACCAGGCTAAAGAGTTTAATTTAGCTTCTAAAGGCCAATTAAATCCAAGTTTTGATGCAGATATGGTCGTACTAGATGAAGACTTAACAGTGAAACAAACAATCCTAGGAGGAAATATCAATGAATTCAACTAATCCATCAAATATGAAAATTGAGATCGTTAAAAATAAAGAAGAAGGCGCTAAAGTGGCGTTTCAACTTATACAAAAAGCAACAAATGAAGGCGCAACCGTTTTTGGGCTAGCCACCGGTAGCACCCCTGAAACGTTATACAAAGAGTTAAGATCAAGTGATATTGACTTTTCAGATAAGATCGCTATCAATTTGGATGAATATATTGGACTTGATAGTGATCATCCACAGAGTTATAAGACTTTCATGCAAAAGCAATTGTTTGAAAAAAAACCGTTTAAAGAAACGCATATTCCAAATGGTATGGCACCCGAAGAAACTGAAGTAAAACGGTACAATGATATTTTAGATAAGCATCCCATTGATGTTCAAATTCTAGGTATAGGTACAAATGCACATATCGGTTTCAATGAGCCGGGAACATCTTTTGATACCAAAACACAGAAAGTTGAGCTAACTGAGGAGACTATTGAAGCAAATAAACGTAATTTTGATTCTGAAAAAGATGTACCCAAATCTGCCTATTCAATGGGTATTGCCTCCATTATGGCAGCCAAAAAAATTATATTGATTGCTTATGGTCAAAACAAAGCAGAAGCCATCGCGAAAACAGTGAATGGAGCTGTCAATGAAGATGTTCCTGCCAGCATCTTACAGAAACATTCTGATGTCGTCATTATTGTTGATGAAGAGGCCGCTAGCCAGTTATAATATATGAGACCAGTTAACTTGCAAGGAAGGAAACATTATGTCAAAAAAAGTACCTGTTTATATCGCCATGCACAATGATTTAAGACAAAAAGTATTGTCAAAAGAATGGAACAAAGGTCAAAAAATACCTTCTGAACGTGCACTGGCAACTGAATTTAATGTCAGTCGGATGACGGCTAGACAAGCAGTGAGTTCTTTAGTTGAAGAGGGGTTGTTGGAGCGGAAACAAGGTGCGGGGACATTTGTTGCATCGGATAAAGTCAGAGAAAAATTGAGTGGTATTCCAAGTTTTACTGAAACCATTGAAAAAATCGGAAAAACCCCCTCGAGTAAACTTGTTTCTTTTTATACTAAACATGCAAGTGAGAGTGAAGCCGAAAAACTACAAATTAAACAGGATGAAGAAGTGTTGGTCATGGAACGCATACGATATGCAGATAACACCCCCTTATGTTTTGAGGTTGCGACTATTCCTTATCATATTGTGAGTGGAATCAGCAAAGAAGACTTGAAACAACATTTATACCAATCACTTGCAGATATTGGGTACCATGTCGCTCGGGCTGAACAAGTTATATCCGCAACTTGGGCATCAGAGTATGTAGCCGATATGTTGAATGTCAAGAGAGAGTCACCAGTTTTAAGATTGAAACAAGTGAGTTACACTCAGGAAGAAAAACCTTTCGAATATGTCAGAGCTCAGTATGTCGGGTCCCGTTACGAATTTTTTATTGAAGCAAAGAGTAATTAAAAAGAATGTCTCCTAACTTTACAAACTAACCGGATAAAAATATCTTAGGTGTAGTCAATAAAGTGGGGGGACATTCTTTTTTTAATTATCGATTTCGTCATCACCGTTTTCTTCGGGGAGTTCTTCTGATGACGGATCTAGTTCAAGGTGTTCACGTAATGTGCGTCTAGCTTCGTCTAAGGATTCTTCATAAGGATTCCATACGTACAGGTCATGACCGTAAGAAGGGAAATAAACATATTCTGCTGCACCAGAGAGTTCGACAGATTCAATGCTTTTGGCTGCATCAGTATAATTAGAAGCAACTGTGAGGATTTGCTGACCTGACATATTTGTTTGCAGATTAGGACGAACGGCATTAAGAATCGGTGTGAGATTAGTCACTGAATTAAATGATAGAAGTTCATCGATCACTGCCTCGATCACTTTACGTTGACGGTCTTGTCTACCAAAGTCACCTCTTGGATCCTGCTTTCTCATCCGTGCAAACCCGAGTGCTTCTTCGCCATTCACTTCTTGAATACCTTCTTCGATGACAATGGCATCCGCCGTCTCATCGCTGTCTTGGACAGTGAAAGACAAAGGGGAATCTACAGTGATACCGCCAACAGCATCAACAAGATCAACCAGCCCCTCAAAGTTCAATGTGGCATAGAAAGAAATCGGAATCGTTAAGTAATCCTCGACGAAATCAATTAAACCTGCAATACCATTAATAGGATAAATAGCATTGAATTTCTCTTGTTCGTTGCTGTTAGGTAAGGTGATCAATGTATCGCGAGGGATGGAAATTATCTTTGTTGATTCTTTTTTTGGATTGACTGTCGCAATCATAATTGAATCAGTTCGTGTAGCTCCTCCTTCTCCTTCTGCATCTAAACCTAAGAGGAGAAAAGAAATGGGCTGCAAATCTTTAAGTGAGGCATCTTGTTCACTGGTGTCTTTCAGTTCTTCAGGGGTATCTTTATTGACATCATCAAGAAATTCTCTCACTTCATTAGCAAAATAACCCGCAATAATACCGAAAGTCAAGAAAAAAATTATGCCTAAGATAAGTGAAAGCCGTTTAAGCCGTTTAACTCGCTGTTGTTTATCAATATGTTTGTCTGATCGCATGGGGACCTCTTTTCTAAAGGGGAAATGGACATCATCTTCTTCTAAGTTTAATCTAGTTGTCGTTTAATTGCAATTGTATTTTCGAGGTTTAGAATGCTATAATGCTCTTAAAAGAGCATGAAAAGAGAATGATTATGTTTGATATGTATGTTGTACTGATCGTTAGCATATTTACGATGGTACTCTCACTAATATTAACACCAGTATTTATAAGACTGGCTGACAAGTGGAACATCGTCGATGATCCAGAACCGAAAGCAAGAAGAAGTCATGAGAAAAGAATGCCAACTATGGGTGGTATAATAATTTATCTATCATTTTATCTGGCCACTTTTTTCTTGGTACCTATTCCTAATAACCAGTTGATCCCTTTATTCGCAGCCTCTTCAGTGATCATAATGACAGGAATCCTTGATGATCTGTTTGAACTGTCTCCTTTGTTGAAATTACTCGGGATTATCATTGCAGCTAGTTTCATCTATTTTTATGGTGATGTTGCCCTGGAAACGATGACGATCCCTTACTTAGGTACGATAGAATTCGGTTCTTTTCAACTTCCATTCACCATTATTTGGATAACAGGTTTTACTAATGCCATCAATCTTATAGATGGCCTAGATGGATTAGCCAGTGGGATTTCAATGATTGCTTTAACAACAATGGGAATAATCGGTTTTTTCTTTCTGACTATTGAAGAAGTTTCTATTTCTGTGATGATTTTTATTTTGGTTGCTGCTATAGCAGGTTTTTGGCCATATAATTTTTATCCGGCCAGTATTTTTCTTGGCGATACCGGAGCATTGTTTTTAGGTTTTATGATAAGCGTTTTTTCTTTGCAGGGATTAAAAAATGCAACACTTATTTCTCTAGGATTACCTATCATTATCTTAGGTATTCCCGTAACGGATACCCTATTTGCTATGATAAGAAGAAAGTTGAACAAGCAATCCATCGTTACCGCAGATAGAAGTCATATTCATCATCGTTTTATGATCATAGGGCTGTCACATAAGCAAACAGTTTTAGCCATTTATAGTGTTTCTGCCATCTTTTCAATTATTGCTTTGCTCTACAATTTTTCTACACTTATTGGATCGATTTTACTGACGCTTTTCGTAGTCATAGGCGTCATCCTGTTTGTAGAACTCATCGGTCTTGTTGGTGAAGGTAAACGGCCTATTTTAAATGTAATTAAAACTTTCGTACAAAAATTAAATAAATAAAAAACCTCATGAATTATAGAAGATAATTCATGAGGTTTTTTTTAATTTGATGTACTATTTTTGCTCGTAGTGGGTTCGTCATCATAAAGCAAAGACTCTGGTGACGTTGCTGTGCTATTTAACGAGTTTTCTAATTCGTTTTGAATGGTGTCAAAACTCTCTGGTTTGATTTTAACTAAATCCATTCCTCGCTCCGTAAAACTTGACCATTCAAAGACATGTGTCGAGATCGTAAATGAGTCGTTTAAACCGGTTTGTGCAATAGCTGTCATATCACGCATCCGCAGATTGGTCTGCATATTGTTGCCTACGGTTTCAGCTATGGCAGTATACTTAGTAAGTGATTCGAAATTTAATGCTTTTTTTATGATAGCTTCAATAATCAACTGCTGACGATGACCACGGTTCACATCATCATCAAGTTTGCGTGTACGAGCTAAAGCCAAGGCTTCTTCACCATTCAGAGTCTGCAATCCTTTTTCCAGATTGATTGAACCCATCCTATCATTGGAATCCATTTCGCTTATTGCAACAGGCACGTCCATTTCGATTCCACCGAGTTCATCTATAATATCCAAAAAGGCGGTGAAATTAAAAGTTGCATAATAATGAATAGGAACATCCAGCCATTCTTCGACGGTTTGAACCATAGCGCTCTCTTGTCCGACAGCGTAAGCAGCATTGATCCGATCAAAGCGAATAGTTTCCCCTTTATGCTTGATTGGTACGAATGTATCTCTGGGAATGGAAACCATATTCATCTCGTGTGTCATCGGGTTAATGGTAGCGTAGATGATAGAGTCAGCACGGGTGGAATCGAGTTGACGGTCTTCATTATTGTCTACACCTAAGAATAAGAATGAAACAGGTTCGTCAATAGGATTAACTTTTTCGATAGGCACTTGCCGGTCTATCTCGGCGAATGATGCATCAATTTCATTTCCAATTGTCGCAAAAAGTTTAGCGAAATATACCGTACCAATCAATATAATTGTAAACAGTGGAATCAATATGCTCAAAATGATGCGTTGCTTTTTCTTCTTCTTTTGATTATTTAAATGTTTTCGAGAAAAGTTAGACTGATTTGTTTGATAAGACAATAGGGTTACTCCTTTAAAGTGAGTTGAAAGACGATTCTTTACTATTATTATGCTAAATGACTCACGTGTCAAGATAGGACGGGGAAACTGACGAAATAGAAACAGTCGGTTATAGCGAGTTGTTCATGAATCGTACTTATTTATAAAATATCATTTTTTTAATTGGCAACAGAGACTTCTATCCATGCTTTCGTTCCTGATTTAAATGTGACATTCCCGCTTGTCCAATTCATTGCTTCTCCCATGAAAACATCTACTTTTTCTATAGGTATAAGACAATTATAAGTTACTTCGGAGGTATAGTCAGTGGAGTAGATCGTATAAGCGGACTCCTCTAATACACTTTGAAGTTTACCGCTCACCGGATAGGAGACAGATACTGAAACAAATTGTTGAAGCTGTTTTTCAACGATTCCAATATGATTGAGCGCTTCGTTCGTGACTTGTCCGTATGCTCGAATGAGTCCGCCTGCGCCTAACTTGGTTCCACCAAAATAGCGAGTAACAACAGCTGTAACATTTTTAACATTTCTTTTTTTTAGAACTTCCAGGATGGGTACGCCAGCCGTCCCGCTTGGTTCACCATCATCAAAAGCGCGTTGAATATGATTAGACTCACCAATTAAATAAGCGTAACAATTGTGACTAGCTTTATAATGTTCTTTTTTAATCTGGTCAATAAATGATACAGCTTCTCTTTCGGATTCGGTGCGCTTAAGCGTGCAAATAAAGCGAGACTTTTTTATATGTATTTCGTGTGAGCCATGCTCACGAATTGTTCGATAATTTTTCATAATTCCGTCCCTTTCAATTAGTCACAAAGTTGGTGTATAATAGAATACATGCTATAGTATAAGGGTATTTACACGGTTGATTTTTAAGGAAGTGAGGTGAAAAAATGCGTATAGCCATTGTAACAGATAGTACAGCATACTTAAACAAAGAAGAGTATGAACAGGATAACGTTTACTTCGTCCCGTTGTCTGTCATTTTTAAAAATGAAGTATACAAAGAAGAAGTAGACATTACATCAAATGAATTTTTTGAAAAAGTGAGAGATTGTGAACAACTTCCTACAAGTTCGCAACCCACAGTAGGAGATTTAACAACGCTGTATCAAGAATTGCAAGATGACTATGACGCCATTATCAGTATACATTTATCTGGTCGGATATCCGGGACGTTTCAAAATGCTTATAGTGTTGCCAACTCTATAGAAGGTATTACTATTTATCCATATGATTCTGAACTGGCCGGTGCCGGACAAGCTTTTCTTGTGAGAGCTGCAATGAAATTGGCTAAAGAGGAACAATCAATTAACGTAATCATTGATGAGTTAGATAAAATAAAAAAAGAATTAGAGATTTATTTTATTGTTGACGACTTGACTAATTTAATAAAAGGCGGACGATTATCGAGAGCTGCGGGTGGTGTAGCAACGGCACTTAAAATCAAGCCCGTTTTGACTTTTAGAGCAGGTGAAATTGTTGCCTACGACAAAATTAGAACTAAAAAGAAAGCCTTGAGAAAAATTGAAGCGTTACTCGAAGAATCAGTTATGAACAAAGACTATCCTATCGTGGCAACGATCGTACACGCGTATTGTGAAGAAGAAGCGCAAGTATTCAAGGAACATTTAGAAGCTAAGTTTCCTACAGTACGGTTTACCTCCAGTTTTTTAGGCCCCGTTGTCGGCGTTCATACAGGTGAAGGAGCCATCGGGATGTCATGGACAAAAGATATCCACTAAACTGTCATTTGCTATTATACTATTATTTCAAAGCATCAATTACTTGATGCTTTTTTTTTGCCCAAAAAAGTCATTTTTTTATTTGTATGTAAATAATAGTAGTAAGCAATTAGTTAAGGGATGAAGAAAAATGTCAGACTATTCGTTAGTATACGGAAGAAGTTTATTGAAAGAGGAAGTTGGTTTTGAACTGACTGAAGAAATAAGAAATCGTCTCTGTGTTGAACCTGCTTTTATTATTAGTGACGGGAGGAAAAGCTGTGCACGCTGTTCAACGTGTTCTGAATTGTCAAAACCTTATCCATGTATTTGCGGGGGGGATTGTCTGTATTGCAGAGAATGTATTGTTCTAGGTAAAGTAAGGGAATGCGCTCAACTTTATTCACTGCCAGAACCTAATCAATTTGATACATACCCAAAACCCTATCTAAAGTGGAATGGGAAATTGTCAGATCAGCAAAGTGAAGCTTCTATAGTGATTACCAAAAGTATCACAGAGAATAAAGAATTAATCGTTTGGGCTGTAGCTGGTGCCGGTAAAACAGAAATGCTCTTTCAGGGGATTCAAAGAGCGTTAGAAAGTAATAAACGTGTCTGCATAGCTTCACCACGTATCGATGTGTGTCTCGAATTGGCCCCGCGGATACAACGTGTCTTCCCAGCGATCCCGATCGCTGTGCTATATGGTGGAGCAGAGGAAGGCTACCGGTACACGCAACTGGTCATTGCAACAACGCATCAACTATACCGATTTAAGGAGGCGTTTGATGTGGTTATTATCGATGAGGTGGATGCTTTTCCCTATCATATGAATGCAGCGCTTAATTTCGCCACAAACAAATCCCGAAAAACCTTGTCGAGCCTCATTTATTTAACGGCGACGCCGGATAAGCCTATGCAGTTACGAATGGAAAACAAGCTGACAGAGGCAGTTGTCTTGCCAGCCAGATACCACGGGCATGCCTTGCCTGTTCCGAAGGCAGTTTATCAAAGAGGTGATTTGATGGATTACAAAAAGGCCGCGCAAACTCGTTTGATCAAACATATGAAACGATTGATCGAACTAGAAAAGCGGTTTTTGATTTTTGTACCTACAATAGCCTTAATGGAAAAAATGCAACCTGTTTTTCATACGATTTTTCAAAGAGCATCATTTGAATGTGTACATTCCAAAGACACCGACCGGAAAGAAAAAGTGCAGAAAATGAGGAATGGAGAATTGGACTTTTTGATGACTACGACCATTTTGGAGCGGGGAGTAACTTTTGAAAACATTGACGTTATTATCTGGCGTGCAGATCATCATGTGTATACCGAAGCCGCACTTGTTCAAATTTCTGGTAGAGTAGGAAGATCGGAAAATCATCCTACTGGTAATGTTACATTTTATCATCAGGATTGGACGCGCGCCATGAAAAAAGCGCTGAAACAAATCAGACAAATGAATCACTTGGCTCAGAAAAGAGGATTGATCCATTGACTCAGTGTTTGTGGTGCCTTGAAAATATTGAAGATAGTTTGTCATTTTCTAATCTGTTTTACCTTAATAAAACGCCTAAACAAATGTGTGATCATTGTTATAGCCAATTAAAGCCCGTAAGTGAAACGACTGGGAGATGTGCAGGGTGCGAAAAAATATCGGAGGATGATTTGTGTTTAGATTGTAGAAACTGGAAAAAAGCATACCCGGAGTACGACTTTAAACATCACAGTTTATTTTATTATAATGAATTTGCCAAAGCTTATATGGAGAAATACAAGATTGTGGGTGACTGCGAGTTGTCGTCTTTATTCGCGAGTGAATTGAGAGTTTATTTGGGACCGATTGCTAAACGATCCTGTATTATTCCCATTCCGATCAGTCAAGATAGCAAGCGAATAAGAGGGTTCAATCAAGTTGAATTGTTACTAGACAGCGCTGATATCCCGTACATAAAAGCTCTTGAAAACGGAGGGGAAGGGGAGAAACAGTCCAAGAAAAACAAAGCTGATCGAATGAAAACACAGCAACCTTTCTTACTTAAAGCTGAGATGAAGTCACTTGTCACAGACGCCTCGATACTATTGGTGGATGATCTATACACGACAGGACGAACGTTGTTTCATGCTGCCGATGCCTTGAAACAGTATTCACCCAAGCGGATCGAGACCTTTTCTCTGTTCAGATAATTTTAGTGGCTCAATAAAGTGTACTTTCATTGAGAAAGGGAACGCTATCATGTATAATTAGTTCAAGCAAACATAATCGTTTTGCTTGGAGATGGTACTGATCAGTATGTATGGTCAAGACTATACTAGATTTGGAAGGGTGAAGTATTATGCTTAGATACAATGTTAGAGGCGAAAACATTGAGGTGACTCAAGCCATAAGAGAATACGTAGAAAAGAAAGTCGGTAAGATTGAAAAATATTTTAATGATGTGCCGGAAGCAAATGCACATGTCAATTTGAAAACTTATTCTGATAAAACGGCTAAAGTAGAAGTCACTGTTCCACTCCCATATGTTGTTTTACGTGCGGAGGAAACTTCCCCAGATTTGTATGGAAGCGTCGACTTAGTTGTCGATAAATTAGAACGTCAAATGAGAAAATATAAAACAAAAATCAACCGTAAGAATCGTCGTACACAAGGTGTGGATGCACCTCAGCCCACTGACTCTGATTTATGGGCAGACTTAAATATGGATGACGACGATGATTTAGAATTAAGCGCATCAATTGTACGAACAAAACGTTTAAGCTTAAAACCGATGGATGCTGAAGAGGCTGTTCTGCAAATGGACATGTTGGGTCATAATTTCTTCATTTTTGAAGATGCTGACACCAATGGTACTAGTATCGTTTATAAACGTAATGATGGGAAATACGGATTAATTGAAACAGATTAATTTCAATAAAAAGACGAGCGAATATGCTCGTCTTTTTTTATTGGATAAATATGGAGGAGTTGTCTATATTTATGGGAACAAGTCTTTTATTTGAACCTGAATAATGGTACAATTACACGGTATGATAAATTCCGGAAGTATAGTAGTAGAAATGAAACGATAGAGGAGATTTGTATTCATGGCTCATTTATTAAAAAGAATATTTGAAAACGATAATAAAATTTTAAAAAGATATGGTAAGTCAGCTGACAAAATTGAAGCATTAAGTGCTCAGATGGAAGCTTTAAATGATGACGAGTTAAAAGCAAAAACTGTAGAATTTAAAAACCGCTATGCGAAAGGTGAAACACTAGACGACTTGCTCGTTGAAACGTTTGCGACAGTGAGAGAAGCCGCACGCCGTGTCTTAGGGTTGTACCCGTTTAGAGTTCAATTAATGGGGGGTATTTCCTTACATGAAGGGAATATTTCTGAAATGAAAACCGGTGAAGGGAAGACTCTTACCGCTACGATGCCTGTTTACTTGAATGCTATTTCTGGTGAAGGCGTACACGTCGTAACTGTCAACGATTATTTGGCGACACGTGATGCAGAAGAAATGGGTGAATTATACAGATGGATGGGACTGACAGTTGGGTTAAACCTGAATTCAAAAACGTCTGCTGAAAAAAAAGAGGCCTATCTCTGCGATATTACTTATTCAACGAATAATGAATTAGGATTCGATTATCTTAGAGACAATATGGTCGTTTACAAAGAACAAATGGCTCAACGTCCACTGAATTTTGCTATTCTGGATGAGGTCGACTCGATTTTGGTCGACGAAGCGCGAACACCGCTGATTATTTCTGGCCAAGCAAACAAATCGACATCATTCTACACACGTTGTGATTTCTTTATCAAAGGTCTGAAAGAGGAAGAGGATTACACGATCGATTTATCTTCTAAATCCATTTCTTTAACTGAAGAAGGGATTGAAAAAGCTGAAAGCACCTTCCATGTGACCAACTTGTATGACATTGAAAATCAAGCACTCGTACATCACGTCGATCAAGCTTTACGTGCGAATTATATTATGTTACGTGATATTGATTATGTTGTGGCTGATAATGCAGTGAAGATTGTTGACCAATTTACTGGTCGTCTTATGGAGGGTCGTCGCTATTCAGATGGCTTGCATCAGGCAATAGAAGCAAAAGAAAATGTCGAGATTCAAAAAGAATCTAAAACAATGGCGACTATTACATTCCAAAACTACTTCCGTATGTATAAAAAATTGTCTGGGATGACAGGTACAGCGAAAACTGAAGAAGAAGAATTTAGAGAGATTTATAACATGAATGTCATTGCCATTCCTACTAACCGTCCGTTAATCCGTGATGACCGTGATGATTTGCTTTATCCAACGCTTGAAAGCAAATTTAATGCTGTAGCTGAAGATATTAGAGAGCGTCACGGTAAAGGGCAACCGGTACTCGTTGGTACAGTGGCTGTCGAAACATCTGAAGTAATCAGCGATCTTCTCAAAAGAGAAGGCATTCCACACGAAGTCTTGAATGCGAAAAACAACTTCCGTGAAGCTGAAATCGTCGTGAATGCCGGACAACCCGGTGCCGTCACGATTGCAACGAACATGGCTGGTCGTGGGACAGATATCAAATTAGGTCCCGGCGTTAAAGAACTTGGTGGATTAGCAGTTATTGGGACTGAACGTCATGAATCAAGACGTATTGATAATCAATTAAGAGGACGTTCGGGTCGTCAAGGCGATCCTGGGGTTTCCCAGTTTTATCTTTCTCTTGAAGATGACTTGATGAAACGTTTTGGATCTGAACGTATCCGAATGGTCCTTGAGCAACTTAAAATTACCGAAGATGATGCTGTCATTCAAAGCAGAATGATCAGCCGTCAAGTTGAATCAGCTCAAAAACGTGTAGAAGGAAATAACTATGACACACGTCGTAACGTACTGAAATATGATGATGTTATGCGTGAACAGCGTGAAGTTATTTACTCTCAACGTTTAAAAGTGATATTGGAAGAAGAGTCACTAAATTATGTTGCAGTTCCTATGATCAAACGCACAATAGAACGTTTTGTTCAATTGAACACTCAGCAGGAAGACTCTACAAAATGGAATCTAGAACACATCGAAGATTTTGCACACACGACCCTGGTTCATCCTGATGATTTATCAGTTGAAGATTTAAAAGGGAAATCAGCAAGTCAAATCGAGGGAATTTTAATTGATTTATCTCTGGCAAATTATGAAGAAAAAACATCTCAGCTTAATGGGAAAGATCAAGTGCTTGAATTTGAAAAAGTGGTTGTCTTGCGTGTTGTTGACAAGAAATGGACAGATCATATTGATCAGATGGATCAATTAAGACAAGGGATTGGCTTGCGCTCATATGGACAATTTAATCCATTAACAGAATATCAACAAGAAGGCTTCACGTTGTTTGAAGAAATGATTGGTGAAATTGAACATGATGTGACTCGTCTGTTAATGAAATCTCAAATCAGACAAAACTTGAAACGTGAACAGGCAACACCAAACGGTAATAAAAAACAAGCACATCGTGCAGTTGAGAAAAAATCTCACTCGCATGATGAGGAAGTACACACACAATTGGGATAATATTAAACCTGGAAAAGGAATGGATAGTTTATCTGTTCCTTTTCAGCTATATAAAACGGAGGCAAATGATGGAAATAAGTGAAATGACAAATAAATTAAATGCAGCAAAACTTAAAGTCGAAGACTTTAGGGGGTCTCTTTGACTTAGAAAAACTTGAAACAGATATCGCTGAATTTGATCAAAAAATGGCCGATCCTACTTTTTGGGATGATCAAGAGGAAGCGCAAATGGTTATTAAAGAAGGCAATGAAAAAAAAGATGCTTATCAAACTTTTAAAAATATGGAAGAAACGATCGAAGAGATTGCCATCTTGATCGATATGTTGAGAGATGAAGAAGATGAAGAGATACAATCCGAAATCGAATCGAATTTAGCTGAATTAGAGCAGGTCATCAATCAATATGAATTAGACATGTTATTAAGTGACCCTTATGATAAAAACAACGCGATCATGGAATTACACCCTGGGGCTGGGGGAACAGAGTCTCAAGACTGGGGCGAAATGCTTTACCGCATGTACACACGTTGGGTAGAAAAAAAAGGACTATCCTACGAGGTCCTTGATTACCAAAGTGGTGATGAGGCGGGAATTAAAAGTGTAACGTTGTTGATTAAAGGAACGAATGCCTATGGCTTATTGAAAGCCGAAAAAGGGGTACACCGACTTGTCCGTCTTTCTCCTTTTGATTCAAATGGTAGACGTCACACCTCTTTTGTTTCTATAGACGTTATTCCGGAAATCACCGATGAAATAGATATTGTTGTTAATCCAGATGATATTCGTGTTGATACGTATCGTGCGAGTGGTGCTGGTGGACAGCACATCAATAAAACAGATTCAGCTGTACGTATCACTCATAAAGAAACGGGTCTTGTGGCTTCCAGTCAAGCCGGACGTTCACAAATAGCCAATAAAGAACTAGCAATGAATATGTTGAAAGCCAAGTTGTATCAAAAAGAAATCGAAGAAAAAGAGCAGGAAATGGCAGAAATCAGGGGCGAACAAAAAGAAATTGGTTGGGGCTCTCAAATCAGATCATATGTTTTCCACCCATATGCTATGGTGAAAGATCATAGAACAAATGAGGAAACAGGAAATACTGATGCTGTTATGGATGGAGAAATCGATCCATTCATCAATGCTTATTTAAGGTTAACAATGAATAGATAAAAAGTGAATAATGAGTAAATACAGGCTTCCAAGATGGAGGTCTGTATTTTATTTTAGGGAAATAATTCGCTACTGTCATATTTTAGACAAAAATAACAAGAAAAATAAGGATAAGGCTACGAAAGTAACAATGGAGTGAGAAACCCAATTAAAGTTGTTTTATGTGAGTTAAGTGGGTTTTTGAATCTGGATAAAGGCGAAAAAAAGAGGTAAGTGGTGATTTTTTTCATATATGATTTATTGCATCAATTTATGTTTTTTTAAAAAAACATAAATATTACGTTGAAACAATATTGTAATTTGTTTAAAACAGAACTGTGTGAAAATGATGATATACTAAGTGAGGTTACAAAAAGCAAGTGAAAATAGTTATAGGTTGCTTACCAGATTAGAATAAAAATCTAAAATAGATAGGTGATATAATTAATGATAGAGATGAGAAATGTCTATAAAAAATATCCTAATGGCATCACTGCTATTAATGGGTTGGACGTAACGATCGACCAAGGAGAGTTTGTCTATGTTGTAGGCCCGAGTGGTGCAGGTAAATCAACCTTCATAAAAATGATTTACCGTGAAGAGCTGCCTACAAAAGGAACAGTCAAAGTGGGCGAATTTGATTTAATGAATTTGAAGAGAAAAAAAATCCCATTCCTAAGAAGACACGTAGGCGTAGTGTTCCAGGATTTCAAACTATTACCACGTTTGACTGTGTATGAGAATGTTGCATACGCAATGCAAGTGGTAGGTAAAAATCCTAAGAATATCAAAAAAAGATCGTTAGAAGTTTTGGATTTAGTTGGATTAAAACACAAAGTACGCATGTTTCCAAATGAACTATCAGGCGGAGAACAGCAACGTGTTGCGATTGCTAGAGCGATAGCCAATATGCCACGTATACTCATTGCAGATGAACCAACAGGGAACTTGGATCCGGAAACGGCAGAGGGTATCATGGATTTGCTTGAGGAAATCAATAATCATGGTACGACGATCATTATGGCAACGCACAACAGCGAGATTGTTAACCGCGTGAGACATCGTGTTTTAGCTGTTGAAAATGGACGTATTGCCCGCGACCAGGAAAGAGGGGAGTACGGTTATGAAATTTAGAAATGCAGGAAGACATATAAAAGAATCATTTAAAAGTATTAAACGTAATGGATGGATGACATTTGCAGCTATCAGTGCTGTCGCTATCACACTATTATTAGTAGGGAGTTTAATTGCACTCTTGATGAATGTGAATAAGTTAGCGTCTGATGTCGAAGAAGACGTTAGTGTGAGGGTCTATGTTGCAACCGGAACGGAAGAGTCAGAACAAGAAGCTTTGAGAAGTGAATTGGATGAAATCGGAAATATTGAATCTATTGAGTTTTCAAGTAGAGAAGAAGAACTGGATAATGTCATGGGAAGCTATGGCGAGGAATTCGGACTATTTGAAGGGGACGATAATCCCTTGCATGACGTATTCATTTTAAATACATCCTTGCCTGAATACACATCAGAAGTAGCTGAGGAAGCCGAGAAGTTAGGTCCTGTGGTTGATAATGTCAACTACGGTGGAGCAGAAGCTGATCGACTCTTTGAATTGATGGGAACAGTAAGAAATGTTGGAGCCGTTATAATCGGTGCGCTGATATTCACAGCTGTCTTCTTAATTTCCAATACTATTCGAATTACTATCTTTTCAAGGAGAACAGAAATCGAAATCATGAAATTAGTGGGTGCAACAAACTGGTTTATTAGATGGCCATTCTTGATCGAAGGTGCACTGATTGGTTTTGCTGGAGCGTTGATTCCTGTATCGATTATTTCCTATTTTTATTTAAGAGGTTTTGATACATTAATGGGATATCTATCGGGCACATATTTCAGTTTATTACCGCCTAACCCATTTTTACTACAAATCGTTGTATTACTTCTAACTATTGGTATAGTTATAGGAAGCGTTGGATCATCATTGTCAATTAGAAAATTCTTGAAAGTTTAATTTAAAAGAGGGGTGTTTTCCCTCTTCTTACATATAGTCAGAAAAGCAGATAAGAGGAAAATCGACGTGGTTAAAAAAAGTATTTAAACGAATTGTAAAAAGTATTTTAAATTCATCTTCAAGATGGTTAATGTTCTGCTATCAATTTGGGGCCGTTTACCATGTCGAAGGATATGCGTGGGTGCTCATACAGCGGTGCGTGCGGCTCTTGGATCACTTACACCTGACTAGTACCTCAGGTATGTTGCCGGGTTCGTACGTCCTTAAATCCTAGTGTATAAGTAAAACTCCTTATGTGAGGTCATACCGTCACATCGGGAGTTTTTTGTATAAACAAAGTAAGTTTTGTTTTAATATGATAAAATAAGATAAATACAGATTCGAAGGGATGAAAAATATGACATTGTTTCAAAATATCTTGCTGGCACTTTTGTTATTTGTATTGCAACCAACGTTCATCATTGGTGTCGTTTTAGCACTCTTATCCAAAAACAGACGTTTCAAGTACTCCAGAAGTAAGCTCAGAACGACTGTGTATAAAGAAAATTATGAAATTAAAAGATTAATAACATGGGGTCTCATTCCTGGAGCAGTCATATCCTTGCTTTCAGTGGGTATAGGGATGCCGGTTACGATTGACTGGATCATAGTCTATCATATTGTGACGCTGTTATTTTTAGGTTTAGGCTATAGATTCATTCATCCAATTTTTACGTTTAGTACGGCTGGTTTGACTGTGTTGGGATTGAGTTATTTTGTCACGGAAGCGTCATTATTTGGCGATATCCTGGAACAATGGAACAGTCCTATATTAAGTCAGACATCGACGAGTTTAGAAAGTACCCGAGTGATACTTGTTCTAGTTGTTTTGTTATTGCTAAGCACTATAATTGTTTTGAACAAAGGAAATACGAATCAATTTGTCCCAAGATTTATGAAAACAAAACGTGGTAAGCTAGTAGCAAGGTACCGGATGAAACCTTTATGGCTGATTCCTCTGGTCGTGATTGTACCGGGCGAAACGTTTACCGCGCTCTTCGACTGGTGGCCCGTTTTTTCAATGGGCAATCAAACCTATTCGTTCTTGATCATACCTGTACTTTTAGGTTTCAGATATACCGTGCAGGCACAACTTCCTTCTGAAGCCAAACAGGCCATTATTAAGGATTTTTCACTACTTAGCGTATTAAGCGTCTTACTAGTGGGACTGACATTTTGGAGAGAAGAGTTCAGTGCAATTGGATTAATTGTGATGCTTGTTGGAGGTGTTTATGTACTGTATAGACATAGACAGCGAGAAAGGAAATGGGCATTTAAATTTGGACCAGATCAAGATGGATTGCGTGTCGTAGCTGTAAGACCAAACAGTCCAGCCGAGAGAATGTCAATTGAAATAGGGGATGTCATCGTAGAATCGAATCAGGTAAAATTGACCTCTTCAGAAGACCTTACCGAATCCTTGTTTAACAATCGTTCATACAGCAAACTTAAATTGAAACGATTGGATGGGGAACTTGTCATAGCAGAAACGCCTATTTATGAAGAAGATGCTCATGATTTGGGACTTGTAACATTGGAAGAAATCGAATACTAAATATATTAACTTCTCAGTTGAGGTCATTATCAAGGTTTATCCCTTGATAATGACGTTAACGGAGAGTTTTTTTTATGTGATGGAAAAAGGAATAAAAAAATGGTATCATGAACATATGAACATACATACATATGAAAGAGGTGTAAAGATGAAAATCGAAAATGAAACACTTGAAGGTGCAGCGTTATTGTTTAAAGCACTAAGTGATCCTCATCGGTTAGCCGTTGTATATTATTTATCGTTAAATGATATGAATGTAAATACGATAGCAGATACTCTGAATATGGAACAATCGGCAGTCTCACATCAACTAAAAATCTTAAAAGCCGCAAGACTTGTAAAATCACGCAGAGAGGGTAAAACGCGTATCTACTCTATAATGGATGAGCATGTTTATGAACTGATCAACCAAGTCGTCACACATGTTCAAGAAAAGAGGTAGAAAAATGACCGAATACAAATTAAATGGTTTACATTGCAAAAACTGTTCTATAATTTTAGAAGAAAAATTGAATAAATTGACATCCAATTCTGCCGTTAAAATAGATTTTGAAAATAATGAAATGACTCTGGATGAAACGGATGTAGCTATCGAGCAGATAAAAAAAGTCTTGGAATTTGAAAAAATCACAATGTCAGACATGGAGGCTGAAGACGAAAATACGCATAAAAGCAAAGAGGCAAATTTCCATCAAGGGCACCACCATGGTATAGAATCTATAATGAATCAAGAAACGTCAAAAAAAATGATGTTTGTATTCAGCTTGAATCTATTCTTTTCGGCCATCGAATTCGTCTTTGGTTTTCTGTTTAACAGTATTGCTATTATGACAGATGCCATTCATGATCTAGGTGATGCGCTGTCTATTGGATTAGCCAGTTACTTTGAAAAAATCTCTACCAAAGAAGCCGATGATCAATATAGTTTCGGGCACCAGCGGTTTTCTTTATTAGGTGCTTTAGTTACTTCTGTCATTTTATTAGGCGGCTCGATGGTGGTTCTCTTTAATGCTGTCCCACGGTTATTGAATCCGGAGCCGGTCAATCATGAAGGCATGTTTTGGCTTTCGATAGCTGCGATAGTAGCAAATGGTTTTTCCGCCTGGTTAATGAGTCGCGGAGAGTCGAATAATGAATCCTTGATCAACCTGCATATGATGGAAGATGTTTTAGGATGGGTGGGCGTCTTATTAGTGAGTGTCGTTTTAAACTTTACAGACTGGTACTTCTTGGATCCCCTACTGTCCATAGCTATAGCGGGATTTATTGTTTATAGAACGTGGCCTTTATTCAGAGAAACGATTGAGATATTTTTAGATGCGACACCTAAAAACTTGTCTCGAAAAAATATAAAAGAAATGATTATTTCAATCGAGGGGGTAACGAATGTCTCGCATTTACATGTTTGGTCTATTGATGGTAAGGAACACGCTATGACGGTGACGATCAGCACTGCAGTGGAAGATATAGATGGGATTGAATCGATCAAGAAAAAAACCAGAAAAGCTTTATCAAATTATGCTATTCACCATTCGACCATCGAGATCGTCTATGATCCGAAAAACATATTAACTGATGATTAATAGTTGATAAGGGACAGCGAAGTTGATAATATTAGGTGAATTCGACAACAAAAGGGGAGATAATTATGGGAATACATGAATATTTTAAGAGTTTGAGTGATTTAGAAAAAATATATCGTTGTCCCGGAAAATTTAAGTATGAGGAACATTCTGTCGCAGAACATTCCTTTAAAGTGACCAAAGTTGCTCAATTTCTGGGAACAGTTGAAGAAAACAGAGGCAATAAGGTTAACTGGAAAGCATTGTACGAAAAAGCTTTGAATCATGATTATGCAGAAATTTTTATAGGGGATATCAAAACACCCGTCAAATATGCAGATCCCGACTTACGAGATCGTTTGGCACATGTCGAAGAATCCATGACTCAACACTTTATACAGCAAGAGTTTCCGGAAGAATTCCAGTCCATTTACCATGAACGGCTAAAAGAAGGAAAAGATGATACTTTGGAAGGGAAAATTTTATCAGTAGCGGATAAAGTCGATCTGCTCTATGAGTCTTTTGGTGAAATACAAAAAGGAAATCCAGAATCGCTTTTCACAGAAATTTACCAGGAGTCATTAGATACGATTTTAAACTTCAAAGAAATGGTAAGCGTGCAATATTTTCTAGCAGAGATATTGCCTGATTTACTGAAGGGTGAGTTCACCAATCAGTCAGAACTAGAAAAAATATCTAGAGCGATTCTAAAGAACCACAAAGTAGAACAGACATTCGCAATAGACGAGTAAATATGTTAAAATTAACAATGGAAGAGAGGAAAGAGTAGGACTCTTTCCTCTCTTTTAGTAGCGATTCAGAGTCTAATAGTCGCATAAATCGATTAAAAACCTTACAATATGAATAAGAGAATGATATGACAAGAGACGATTAATAAAGGTAGGATGAAAGTATGGCTAATGATAAAATTGTAGTACGTGGAGCACGTTCGCATAATTTGAAAAATATAGATATCACTATTCCGCGAGATAAACTGGTTGTGATGACAGGTTTATCAGGGTCAGGAAAAAGTTCCCTGGCGTTTGATACGCTTTATGCGGAAGGACAGCGTCGATATGTCGAATCCCTGTCTTCGTATGCCAGACAATTTTTAGGTCAAATGGATAAACCTGATGTGGACAGTATCGAAGGACTCAGTCCGGCAATTTCAATCGATCAGAAGACGACAAGTAATAACCCGCGGTCAACCGTTGGAACGGTTACTGAAATCAATGACTTTTTGAGATTGATGTACGCAAGAATCGGGAAACCAATTTGTCCAAATGATGGAACTGAGATATCCAGTCAGTCCATCGAACAAATGGTTGATCGGATCTTGGAATATCCAGAAAAAACACGTCTTCAAATTCTTGCCCCCGTAATAAAAGAGAAAAAAGGGCAGCACAAAAAAGTTTTGGAAAAGATAAAAAGTGAAGGCTATGTCAGACTCAGAATTGACAATGAATTGGTTGATATTGATGAAGAAATTGAGTTGGATAAAAACGTCAATCATTCCATAGATGTCATTATAGATCGTATAGCAATTAAAGACGGCATTCGATCTCGTTTGTTCGATTCTCTGGAAGCTGCCTTGCAGTTGGGTGAAGGATACGTTATAGCAGATGTTATTGGCGAAGAAGAAGTACTCTTTAGCGAACATTATGCCTGTCCAGTATGTGGCTTTACGCTACCACCACTGGAGCCACGTCTGTTTTCATTTAATGCTCCGTTTGGGGCTTGTTCAGAATGTGATGGATTAGGAACGAAGCTCGAAGTGGATATCGATCTTGTTGTTCCAGACAAAACACTTTCCTTAGATAAAGGCGCATTACTTCCATGGCAGCCCATTAGCTCGAGTTATTACCCACAGATGTTATCGCAAGCATGCGAAGCGTTTGACATCGATACAACGATTCCTTTCAAAGATTTACCAAAAAAACACAAAGATATCGTACTAAACGGATCTAAAAAGAAAAAGTTTCATTTTCATTATAAAAATGATTTCGGTAGTGTCCGTGATACGATGATTCCATTTGAAGGTGTAATGCCTAATGTAAATAGACGATACCACGAAACGAATAGTGACTATACACGCAAGGTTATGCAGCAGTACATGACTGAATTGGAGTGTCTTGTTTGTCATGGAAAGCGTTTGAACGAAGAAGCTTTAGCCGTTAAAATAGAAGGAGAAGACCTTGGTGACATCAGTCAGCTTTCTGTGGAACACGCATTGGAATTTTTTGATAACTTAAATCTTTCCTCCAAAGATGCAACCATAGCCAAACCTATAAACAAAGAAATAAAAGAACGGTTATCGTTTTTGAAAAATGTCGGACTTGATTATCTAACCTTAAATCGTAAAGCGGGAACGCTATCTGGTGGTGAAGCACAGCGGATTCGTTTAGCCACTCAAATCGGATCAAACTTGTCAGGTGTCCTTTATATACTAGATGAACCATCTATTGGATTGCATCAGCGAGATAATAATCGTCTGATCGATTCCCTGAAGAAAATGAGAGATTTGGGCAATACTTTGATTGTTGTGGAACACGACGAAGACACTATGCGTGCGGCGGATCATATTATTGATATTGGTCCGGGAGCAGGAGAAAAAGGTGGAGAAGTAGTCGCCACTGGAACAATAGACGATATCATGGCAAATCCAAATTCGATCACTGGTGCTTATTTATCAGGGAAAAAAGAAATTCCTATACCAAAAACCAGACGAACCAACAAAGAAGGTTACATTAAAATCAAAGGTGCTCAGGAAAATAATCTTAAAAATATTGATGTTGATTTTCCGTTAGGTCTCTTTGTTGCTGTAACGGGCGTCTCCGGTTCTGGGAAGAGTTCATTAATAAACGGAATCCTGCATAAAGCTTTGGCAAGAGAAGTCAGTCGTTCTAAAAAGAGACCAGGTAAATTTAAGTCAATTGAAGGATATGAACAACTGGAAAAAGTGATCGATATCGACCAGAGTCCGATCGGGCGCACACCAAGGAGTAATCCAGCAACATATACGAGCGTTTTTGATGATATTCGTGATTTATTTGCAAAGACCAATGAAGCTAAGATGCGCGGATATAAAAAAGGACGGTTCAGTTTTAATGTGAAAGGCGGACGTTGTGAATCGTGCAGAGGTGACGGGATATTAAAAATCGAAATGCACTTCTTGCCTGACGTTTATGTTCCTTGTGAAATATGTCATGGAACACGTTACAACTCAGAAACGCTGGAAGTGAAATATAAAGGGAAAAATATTGCTGATGTATTAGGGATGACAATCGATGAAGCTGTCAGCTTTTTTGCCAATGTCCCGAAAATTGAACGTAAAATGCAGACAATCATAGATGTAGGCCTGGGTTATGTGCGGTTGGGACAACCTGCCACTACGCTTTCAGGTGGGGAAGCTCAGCGTATGAAGCTGGCGAGTGAACTGCACAAAAGACAGAATGGTCATAACTTTTATATTCTCGATGAACCAACGACCGGTCTGCATGCGGATGATATAGCTCGACTATTGCAAGTCTTAGATCGTTTAGTAGAGGCAGGGAATACAGTGCTTGTCATCGAACATAATCTGGATGTCATAAAAGTGGCAGATCATATTATAGATCTTGGTCCAGAAGGTGGCGAAGGTGGCGGGAACGTTATTGTAACAGGAACTCCAGAAGAGGTTGCTGATTGCCAAGAGAGTTATACAGGTCACTATTTGAGTGAGATGCTGAATAAAGGTTAAAGCATTGTTTTCTATTTGTTGATCTACTTCGAGAATTATTAGTTCAGTTATTTTTAATACAAAAATCAGTCGTAAGTCCTATGACATTCTAAAATAGATAGTGCATAATAATTGTAGAACGTGTGGAACTATTGTGCATCGATTAAAGGAACCCATATAGGAGGGCTTTGAATGAATGAAAAAGAACGTATCATAGACTTGATGAAAAAAGGTATTTTATCGATTGAAGAAGGCCTAGACTTACTAGAAAATACAATCAACAAAGAAGGAAAAAAAGTAGAAGCTGAAGAATTCACTGAACAAGAAGATCAGCCTGTTGAAGAAAAGACTGAAACAGAATCAACACAACACCAAAAAGAGGCTGAAATTGAGCTAGAGGCATTGGTCAAAGAGATCAATGAATGTTCTGTCAAACTAGACAATTTGAATCAACAGCTCAAGGAAGTTGATTCAAAAATAAGTGAGAAAAATGCTGAATTGAATAGCCTAACTAAAAATAGTCAATTAGACATTGAAGATAGAAAAATAGCCATTTCAGAAGAAATTCAACTTGTTCAAAAAGAACTAGGGTTAATCAAACAACTGGATGAAGTAGACAATACCAATGAAATAATCGCATTGAGAAATAAAGTTGACAAACTTTCTCAAGAACTGGAACGTGTTGAAATGACTGAACAGGACTTTGAAGAAGATGAGCGTATCACAGAGCTGACTGCTGAAGTTTCTCAGCTGGAGAAGAAAAAAGCAGAACTAATTGTCGAAAAAAATGAGTGTGTCAAACAGTTGAACCGTTCAAAAGTCAAACAGTGGACACTTAAAGCTAGACAAGCGACAGCTGATTTTGAAATTCCTGAAGATTGGAAAAAAGAAGCCAGTGAGGAATTGTCAAAAGCAGGTAAACGCATTGAAGAAGCCAGCAAAGAGATGTCGACACTATTTAAAAAAAGGGTGAAAGAAGCCTCTGATAAAGATGTTAAAGAAACGATTCGGACATCTTTTGATAATGTGCTCGATAATTTCGATTGGAAAAATGTCAATTTGAAATTTCCAACCTTGGCTTCCAAGGAGTATAGTAAAGAGTGGGCATTTGACGAGTCGACAGCAACCATTTTAGATGTAAAGATCGCAAATGGAAAAGTTACTATAAACAAAGGAAGCACGCAAACGATAAAGTTATCTGCAAAAGGAAAACTGTATGGAAAAATGGATGAAGAGACACCTGAAAAATCTTTTGACGTACGCAGTACTATTTCTGCAGATGAGGACAAATTAATAGTCCACGTTCCCAATAAACGTATCTATGTAGACTTGACGCTCACCTTACCGGAAAGAATGTATGATTATTTATCGATCAATACCTTGAATGGTAACGTATTGGTCACTGACATTGAGGTTAAAGATGTTTATGCTAAATCAACGAACGGATCAATCAATTTTGAAAGACTGAGTGGAACAATGCTGGAAGCTAAAGGATCGAACGGTTCGGTAACAATTAAAAACAGCCAATTAAAAGATCTGCTTGCTAGCTCGGTAAATGGTTCTCTTGTATATGATGGAACGATTAAAAGTGGAGATTTGTCTACGACGAATGGCGACATAAAAGTCACTGTAATGGATAGTACGATTACTAGACTTAACGCAACGACGGTTAATGGAAACGTGAAACTGGCTCTTCCAAAAAATATCACTTTAGAGGGACAGGCAAGAACGACATTCGGTAAAATAAAGAGTCGATTAAGTGAAGTTGAAGTAAACGAGAAGTCAGAAAATATGAAACGATATAAAAGAGTGGTTGATGAAACGTCATTTGATTTTAATGCAACGACCACAACGGGTAATGTTTTGCTCAAAGATACAGATAATCAATAAAAGGAAATGAGGGTCAAACCATGAAAAAATTAGCGAAATCAAAACAAAATGCAGTGATTTTCGGAGTGTTAGGTGGTATAGGGGAGTACCTTAGTATAGACCCCGTATTGCTTCGTGTGGTTGTGGTAGTGGCAACGTTCTTGGGAGTAGGGGTGACCGTTCCTATTTATCTCTTATTGGCGCTTGTTATGCCTGATGGAAATGGAGAGTCTCAATCAGAAAACAAACCACGTACCAACTCACCTTTTGGCCAATTTAATGAAAAACCTAAAAGAAAAGAAGCGGAAAAGATTGAAGAAGATTGGAGTGACTTTTAATCGATGAAATGGTGGCAACGTATTTTAGCTAACACTTTAATTTTTCTTGCTTTAGCAGGCTTCTTAGACGGATTTATGATTTCGTCGTGGACAACTGCATTGCTGGCTGCAGTTGTTTTTGGGATACTAAATGTACTGGTTAAACCTATCCTTGTGATTTTATCTTTACCAATAACTATCCTGACATTAGGATTGTTCTATTTTATTATTAATGGTTTGATGCTATGGTTTACAGCCGCCTTGGTAATAGGGTTTGGATTTAGTTCATTTACTCTCGCGCTATTTGTAGCCTTAATCGTATCAGCATTAAATGCATTTTTAAACACTAATTAATTGAAAAGGTTTAATGTAGTCCGACTACATTAAACCTTTTTGTTTGTATGGGTATTGTTTTATTCTATTATGACATACTCAAATATGATATGATTAGAATATGTTTTTATCAATGATTAAAGGAGAAAATCAATGACTGTATCAGTAAAAATACACGAGTTAGTAGATGCGATGGATGATATTCGCGTTGTTGTTGGCGAAAATAACTTGGATAGAGCAATCACCATCAGTGATTTATCAAGACCCGCATTAGAACTCACTGGATATTTTAGTTTTTATCCTCAAGATAGAATACAATTACTAGGTAAAACAGAATTATCATTTGCTAAGAAAATGACAAGTGATGAACGTTATATTGTGATGAAACGAATGTGCCAAGCGGAAACGCCAGCTTTTTTGATTTCACGCAACATGGAACCGCCGAAAGAGCTCTTAAAAGCTGCTGAAGAAAAGGGCATACCTGTACTTCTCTCAAAACGATCTACTACGCGTTTGTCCTCAAATGTGACTAATTTTTTAGAAGAACGATTAGCCGAACGTATCTCCCAACACGGTGTGCTGGTTGATATTTATGGTATGGGTGTATTGATCATAGGAGATTCGGGTATAGGTAAGTCAGAAACAGCGTTAGAGCTTATCCAACGGGGTCATCGTTTAGTTGCAGATGACCGAGTGGAACTGTACATGATGGATGAAAGACGCATCATAGGAGAACCACCTGAAATCCTGAGAAATCTGATCGAAATCAGGGGTATTGGCGTAATCGATGTAGTGAACCTATTTGGTGTTGGTGCTATCCGTTTACAGAAAACGGTTGATCTAGTAATCAATTTAGAACACTGGGATCGTAATAAACAGTACGATCGCTTAGGTTACAATTTGGATAAAATGCGTATATTTAATGTCGATATTCCTAAACTTTCGATTCCTGTTCGAGTAGGACGAAATTTGTCAATAATCATAGAAATCGCGACGATGAACATCCGTGCCAAAGAAATGGGATATGACGCAACAAAAACTTTTGAGAATAATTTGAATAAATTAATCGAGAAAAATTCTCAAGAAAACTAGATGGAGGATCAAGAATGCAAATTATTATTGGCAACATTGACCCGATTGCTTTTAGACTAGGACCAGTAGAAGTCGCATGGTATGGTCTGATTATCGTTATTGGGATGTTTTTAGCTGTGTGGCTCAGTATGAGAGAGGCCAACAAAAGAGGTATAGGTGAAGATTTTATTGTTGACCTTGCTTTTTGGATCATACCAGCAGGTATTTTAGGCGCAAGAATGTATTACGTGTTGTTTGAATTACCGACCTACTTAGCGGATCCAATCCGTATGTTTTATTTCTGGGAAGGTGGTTTGGCAATTTATGGTGGGTTGATACTGGGATTTATAACACTGTATTGGTACAGCAAAAAAAACAATGTGCCTGTATGGCTGTTAGTAGATATTCTAGCACCGCATGTCATGATTGCTCAAGCAATAGGAAGATGGGGTAATTTTGTCAATCAGGAGGCTCATGGCGGGGAAGTTAGTCGTGGATTTTTGGAAAGACTTCAATTGCCTGAATTTATCATTGAACAGATGAATATCGGAGGGAATTATTATCATCCGACATTTTTGTATGAATCCGTATGGAATGTTATTGGTTTTGCCATTTTAATGGTGTTAAGAGCTAAAGATAACGTATTAATTAGAGGAGAAGTCTTTTTAGGATATATTGCCTGGTACGGTTTAGGCAGATTCTTTATTGAAGGCATGCGAACTGACAGCTTGTATATCGGTGGTTTGCGAGTTTCACAGCTGTTCTCATTAGTGTTAATTATTGCCGGTGTTGGATTGATCGTCTACAGAAGATTTTATGCTTATCCGAGACCGCCTAATTACACTGAAGGTGTTGAACCGGAAAAAACATTTCAGGAAAAAAAGAAGAAATATGATCAAAGAAAAAATTAAATGTATTGATTAAATCCTGTTATTTGAAGGAGTGATTAAAGTGGGAAGTGAAATTGCGGTCTTAGGTGCTGGCTCTTGGGGCAGTGCTTTAGCAAATGTTTTAGTTGAAAATGGTCATCACGTTAAATTATGGACCAGAGACGAAGCACAGCAAAATGAAATCAACACACAACATACTAATGCCCATTATTTACCAGAGTTCAAATTTTCAGATGTAATTATGGCAACGACTGATTTAAAAGAAGCTATTCGGGATGTCGAAGCCATTGTTTTCGTTATCCCAACAAACGGGATGCGAGAACTCTCACAGAAAGTCAATAAATTATTAGAGAGAAAAGTGACGATCATCCACGCTTCCAAGGGTCTTGAAAGACATACACATAAACGTATTTCGACGATTATTGAAGAGGAGCTTTCTTCAGAAAACATAAATGGTATTGTTGCTTTATCTGGACCCAGTCATGCTGAAGAGGTGATAAAACGCGATTTAACTACAATCACAGCGGCGTCAACTCATATAGATAGTGCACGCTTTGTTCAATCTTTGTTTATTAATGATTACTTCCGTGTCTATACGAATAAAGATATCATCGGAGTAGAAATCGGAGCAGCATTAAAAAACATTATCGCAATCGGGTCTGGAATTATTGCTGGACTTGGTTATGGGGATAACGCAAAAGCCGGGCTCGTCACGCGTGGCCTGGCTGAAATCAGCCGCTTAGGCATTGAGTTAGGAGCAGACCCCTTAACCTTTATGGGTCTCAGTGGTGTGGGCGATTTGATTGTGACGTGTACCAGTCCACATTCACGTAACTGGAGAGCCGGGTACCAATTAGGTAAAGGCGAAAAGATTGAATCGGTATTGGAGAATATGGGAATGGTTGTTGAGGGTGTTTCTACCACACAAGCTGCTTATGAATTAGCAAAAGAATATAAAATTGAGATGCCTATTACTGAAGCACTTTACGAAGTGCTATATAATAATGCTGAAGTTGAATATGCGATACTCAATCTGATGCAACGAGAAGGCAAAGCTGAATAGGGTAGCTTGTCTTATCATATTTTAAAGGAGTAGAGAAAAAGATGAAAAAAGTAAGAAAAGCTATTATTCCTGCTGCGGGATATGGTACCCGGTTTTTACCAGCAACAAAAGCAATGCCTAAAGAAATGATTCCAATTGTTGATAAACCAACGATTCAATTCATTGTCGAAGAAGCTATTGCATCCGGTATCGAAGATATTCTGATTATTACGGGTAAGCTAAAAAGACCAATTGAAGATCATTTTGATTCCAATCCGGAATTGGAAGAAAGCTTACGTAAAAAAGGAAAAGAAGAGTTGCTCGAACTTGTAGAAGAAACAACCGGACTCAATCTTTACTTTGTCAGACAACCGTATCCACTAGGACTGGGACATGCTGTATTGCAAGCGAAAGCTTTTGTTGGAGATGAACCTTTCGTGGTGATGCTGGGTGATGATATCATGGCTGATGAGGTTCCGTTAACTAAACAGTTGATCGAAGGGTATGAACGAACACATGCTTCCAATATTGCTGTCATGCGTGTTCCTCATGAAGAAACTTCAAATTATGGGATAATCGATCCCGAAGCAGAAGTGGAAGAAGGCTTATATAATGTCCGTAAGTTTGTTGAGAAGCCTAATCCAGAAGATGCTCCAAGTGACTTAGCTATCATCGGGCGTTACTTACTTGTGCCGGAAATTTTTGATATCTTGGAAAAACTCGAACCAGGTGTGGGTGGAGAAATCCAACTGACTGACGCCATTGATGTACTGAATAAAACGCAACGCGTCTTTGCAAAAGAGTTTAAAGGTGAACGTTACGATGTCGGAGACAAGTTCGGATTTTTAAAAACAACGATCCAGTATGGCCTGAAACATCCTCAGGTGAAAGATGATTTAAGACAATACATTTTAGACTTAAGCAAAGAACTCGAATCAGGAGCAGTAGATAATAGCATGGAACCAGAAGTACACGAGCTTGAGAACGTTAAAGAAAAAGATGAACAGTAAAAACTTAGTAGGTTAAATAGGAAGACCGATCAAGCTCCTTTTATAGTGAACAGGAAGAGTCAGATCTGTTTATTGTGAAAGGAGCTTTTGGTGCTTGACAAATGATGAAATTCTGGTAAAATGTATAAGGTAAAGAAGCTTACAAAAAGTAAGTAAAAAATGATTTAGTCAGTATGCAAATAAAATTAAACTTTGATGAATAATTTGATGCTAGTTGAGAGGAGCATGTTTGAATGGAAGACATAAAAACAATTTACGATGTTATTGTGATCGGTGCAGGTCCCGGAGGATTAACCGCTGGGTTATATGCATCTAGATCAAACTTAAAAACAATGATGTTAGAAAAAGGTATTCCTGGTGGCCAAATGAACAATACAGCTGAAATCGAGAACTATTCTGGATTTAAAAGTATTGTTGGACCCGACTTATCTATGAAAATGCTTGAGGGTGCAACGCAATTTGGTGCCGAACATGTTTATGGAGACGTGCAAGAAATAGTGGATAAAGAAACAGTAAAAGAAGTGATCACTTCAGATAAAACGTATTTAGCTAAAGCTGTCATTATTTCTACTGGCGCCGAACACAAAAGATTAGGTGTGAAGGGTGAAGCTGAATTTAATGGTCGTGGCGTTTCTTACTGTGCTGTATGTGATGGTGCATTTTTCAGAAACAAACACGTCGTGGTTGTGGGTGGTGGCGATGCAGCCGTTGAGGAAGGCGTATATCTTACTCAGTTTGCTGATAAAGTAACCATTATTCACAGAAGAGATAAGCTTCGAGCCCAAAAGATTTTACAAGATCGTGCGTTTAAAAACGAAAAAGTTGATTTCATCTGGGACTCTGTCGTTGAAGAGATTATTGGAGACGGGAAAGTTACCGGTGTAGAAGTTAAAAATGTGAAAAATGGAGAAACGTCCCTTATCGATGCGGATGGTGCCTTCATTTACGTTGGAATATTACCAAACTCAAACGAATTCCGTTCTTTATCTATTACCAATGAAGAAGGCTGGATTGAAACGGATGCCAATATGATGACCCAAGTTCCAGGGGTTTTTGCTATCGGAGACGTGAGAGATACTGTACTAAGACAGGTTGCGACAGCAGTTGGAGATGGCTCGGTAGCGGGAAATGCAGCCTACCAATATGTTGAAGAATTGAAAGAACAATTAGAAAAACATAATGTTTAAAAGTTACTCTGTTGAATAGAGGTTGAGACTCAGGTCTCAACCTCTATTTTTTTCGGCTTAATTAAAGCCTATCCAAAATAGTAAAGTAGAGGGTGACATTTAATCGATCGATGTAAGTTTTGATGTAAATACACTCCTAGGCTAAATTTGATAGTGAGCAACGTCGATGTTTAATGAATACCAAACGTTATTTATTAGACATGTATCCTTTTCTTATGCAAGAAGAGGATAAAAATGATACAATTAGACTAGATTAATTAAATTAACCAATATCTTACAGAGACGAGGGATTATTGTGGATTGGAAAAAAACATATCAAACATGGTTAAACCATTCAAGTTTGGATGCATCGTTGAAACAAGATTTAGAAAAAAATAAAAAAGATGAATCTGTACTTGAAGATGCCTTTTATGCATCACTTGAATTCGGTACTGCCGGGATGCGCGGAGTCATTGGTGCTGGAACGAACCGTATGAATATCTACACCGTTCGACAAGCAACAGAAGGGCTGGCACTCTTTATTGAGAAACAAGGAAATAAGATGATAGAACGAGGTGTAGTGATTGCCTACGATTCTCGTCATATGTCTAAAGAATTTGCCATAGAATCAGCACGAACTTTAGCTGCCCATGGTATAAAAGCCTACGTATTCGAAGAATTACGTCCCACACCAGAATTATCTTTTGCAGTAAGACATTTGAAAGCCGCTGCGGGTATTGTGATTACAGCGAGCCATAATCCACCAGAATATAATGGATATAAAGTATATGGTGAAGACGGTGGACAATTACCGCCTAAAGAAGCGGATGATTTAACTACTTATGTACGAAGTGTAACTGATATCCTCGCGATTGATGCACTGGATAGAGAACAAGCTGAAAAAGAGGGACTTTTAAAATTTATTGGTAAAGATGTGGACAGACATTATTTAGAAGCACTCAAAACAGTAACGATCGATCAAGATTTAATTGATAGACAAGGCAGAGAATTGAAAATTGTTTTCACGCCACTTCATGGGACCGGTCAAATGTTAGGTGAAAAAGCACTGAAGCAAATTGGGTTTAGAAATGTTTATTTCGTAGAGGAACAGTCAAAACCAGATCCAGATTTTACAACGGTTAAATCACCAAATCCTGAAGATCCAAAAGCATTTACTTTAGCCATTGAAAAGGGTATAGAAGTAGATGCCGATGTTCTGATTGCAACAGATCCGGATGCTGACCGCTTAGGATTGGCTGTGAAAACAGCTAAAGGACATTATGAAGTATTGTCAGGAAATCAAATTGCTGCACTAATGGTCGAATATATTTTTAAAGCACATTCGCTCAAAGAATCGTTACCAAAAAATAGTGTCATGCTTAAATCCATCGTTTCAAGTGAATTACCTACTGTGATCGCTGATAAATACGGGGTAGAGACTATAAACGTACTTACCGGATTTAAGTTTATTGCAGAAAAAATAAAACAATTTGAAGCAGATAATTCTAAAGTATTTATGTATGGATTTGAAGAAAGCTACGGCTATCTCATCCAGCCATTTGTTAGAGATAAGGATGCTATCCAGGCCTTAGTAATGGTGGCAGAAATGACTGCTTATTATAAAGAACAAGGGTACAGTTTATTTGATGCTATCCATGAACTTTATCATGAACATGGGCATTTTGAAGAAAAAACGATTTCAGTGAAAATGGATGGAATGGAAGGCACTGAAAAAATCAATGAAATCATGAAAAATCTTCGCTCACAGTCACCTTCAAGATTTGGTAATATTAAAGTAGTTAAATTTGAAGATTTCAAGGCACAAACATGTGTAACGGCTTCTTCTAAAGAAACGATTGATTTACCAAAAGCAAATGTTTTAAAATATACGCTTGCTGATTCTAGTTGGATCGCTGTTCGCCCCTCTGGTACTGAGCCTAAAATCAAGTTCTATATCTCAGCCTGTGACGAATCAGGGGTCGCAGTTAGAGAGAAATCAGAAGCATTTGAAGCCGATATACGTTCGATGATCGATTTTTAAGTATAGAGCAAAGAGTGTAATTAGGAAACCACACTGAAAAAAATGTAGAAAAAAAGATAAGATTAGAACAGTATTTTCCATTGCAACAACTGTTAGGTGGTTTGGATTAGAATCTATCCCTTTGCAGTTCACTGCTTTAACTCAATGCTGCGGTGTTTATGTGTTAATGGACAAGAACACATGTGAACAAGACGGAAAAATAGAAAACACCTATCAAGAATAATTGCTTGATAGGTGTTTCTTTTTAGTAAATAAATTTTAACGTAGACACTACAAATAAAATCTGGGTTTACATGTATGGGGTAGCAATGACACACCAGGGATGTTATAATCGTTTTGGAATAAAAAAAGCCTGACAACATTAGTTTTAATAGGAGTGAGTGTAATGAACGAAAAACTTGAACTCGTCATCATAACAGGTATGAGTGGTGCAGGCAAGACTGTTGCTATGCAAAGTTTTGAAGATATGGGATACTATTGTATCGATAATATGCCTCCAAATCTTTTACCGACTTTTTGGAAGTTAGTCCGAGAGTCTGGACAATTCAGTAAAATCGCCTTGGTAATGGATTTAAGAATGAATGATTTCTTCGAAGAAATCAATCAAGTACTAGAGAAAATTGATAACACCCCTCACATCACCACAAGGATTCTCTTTTTAGAGGCCACGAATGAAGAATTAGTTTCTCGTTACAAAGAAACGAGAAGGGCACATCCGTTAGCAAAAAATGAACGGACTATTGAAGGAATTAAAAAAGAGCGTGAATTACTCAACGATATCAAGAGGCGTGCACAATTAGTCATTGATACAACTCCTTTAACTCCAAGAGAATTAAGGGATACACTGATTAAGGAGTACAAAGAAAAAGAAAAAATAATGTTCCGTGTGGAAATTGTTTCTTTTGGGTTTAAGTATGGGACGCCAATTGATGCAGACATCGTTATGGATGTCCGCTTTTTACCTAACCCTCATTATATAGATGAACTAAGACCCCAAACAGGTTTGGATAAACCTGTTTACGATTATGTTATGCAACAAACAGAGACGGAAATGTTTTATAAAAAATTTGTTGATTTAATAGATTTCATGTTGCCAGGCTACAAAAAAGAAGGAAAGAGTAATGTTACAATTGCAATAGGCTGTACAGGTGGAAGACATCGTTCAGTTGCATTAGTTGAACGTATTGCGAAGCACATTAAAATAGATGGATATCATGTAAATATATCTCATCGTGATAAAGATAAAGTAAAGGAGTCCGTTGTGAGATCATGAAGCAGGAGACATTTATAAAGAGAAAACCAAAAATTGTAGTTATCGGTGGCGGGACTGGATTACCTGTTATCTTAAAAAGTTTAAAAGAGAAAGATGCTGATATTACAGCTGTTGTAACTGTCGCAGATGACGGTGGCAGTAGTGGTGCATTGCGTAGAAGTTTTAACGCTGTGCCACCTGGAGATCTGCGTAATGTACTAACAGCACTCTCTGAGATTCCAGAATTACAGCGTGAAATTTTTCAGTACCGTTTCAGTTCAGATGATCAAAGCTTATCAGGTCATACGATAGGGAATTTAATTATTTCTGCGATGGCTGACATGAGTGGCAATATCTATGATGCAATCCAATTGCTTGCTACAATGATGCATGTCAAAGGTCATGTCTACCCTGCTGCAGAGGAACCGCTGAATCTTCATGCGAAATATATGGATGGAAGCACGCAAACGGGGGAATCGCAAATTCCTAAAAAAGGTATGATGATCGATTATGTCTCAGTAACGTGTGTAGAGGAAACACGTCCTGTTCATGCGAGTAGAGAAGTTGTATCAGCTATAATGAATGCAGATATGGTCGTTCTAGGGCCAGGTAGCTTATTCACCAGTATCTTACCTAACATCATGATTCCCGATATTGGAAAAGCATTGGTGGAGACCGAAGGGAAAGTTGTTTACATTTCTAATATTATGACACAACTTGGCGAAACAGAAGGACTAAACGATGCAGACCATGTTAAAGTATTGCACAAACACTTAGGGAAGAAATTCGTGGATATTGCTATAACAAACATTGGTGATGTTCCGGAAGAATATATTGAACAAGAAAAAAACGAAGAATACCTTCTTCAAGTTGAACACGATTTTAAAGGTATGGCTGAAGAAGTTCCTATGATCATTTCCGACAACTTTTTGAAATTAACTAGTCGTGGCGTATACCATAATGGTGAGAAAGTAGCAGAAGAAATATTCAGAACAGCATTTAATAGTCAAAGAAAAATCAAAGATTACTTATAGAAGTGAAAGACTAGTCTTTCAGTTAAAGGGAAGTGAAAGTAATGTCATTTGCATTTGATGTGAAGAAAGAATTAACATTGTTAGAAGTTCATCCGGAACATGCAAAAGCCGAATTAGCAGCTTTAATTAGAATGAACGGAACGTTAAGTATTCTTGATCATGATTTTTTATTGAACGTTCAAACTGAAAATGCAGCTATCGCAAGAAGAATATATTCATTAATTAAAGATAATTTTGATGTAGAATCTGAATTGTTGGTTAGAAAAAAAATGAAATTGAAGAAAAACAATGTGTATATCGTAAGACTGAAGAGCGGATGCAAAGTTATCTTAAAGGAACTCGGTATAATGGATGGTATGTTATATCATGGTCATGTCCCGGACGAAATTAAAAATAACAAACAAAAAATTAAATCATATTTAAGAGGAGCCTTCTTAGCTGGAGGGTCTGTCAACAGTCCTGACACAAGTCGTTATCATTTAGAGATCCATTCGACTTACGAAGAACATAACAATGATATTTGTGAGATGATGCACGTTTTTGATCTGAGTGCACGCGTCCATGAACGACGAAATGGTTATATTGTCTACCTAAAAGAATCAGAGAAAATTGCTGATTTTCTATCTTTAATTGGGGCAACGGGTAGCATGTTTAAATTTGAGGATGTTCGGATCGTTCGAGATATGAGAAATTCAGTTAATCGATTAGTCAATTGCGAAAATGCTAACATGAATAAAACTGTTGATGCTGCTTCGAAACAAATCGAGAATATTCGTTTAATCGAACGTACAACTGGATTAGACACACTTCCTGAAAAGTTAAAAGAAATCGCATTAATGAGAGTGAATAATCCTGATGTGAGTTTAAAAGAATTGGGAGAATTATTGCCTAATGGTGGGGTATCTAAATCAGGAGTGAATCATCGATTAAGAAAAATAAATAAATTGGCAGAAGAAATTAAAGAAAAGAATCCAGCATAATACAACCCTCTCTTATTTGATAATTTGAGAGGGTATTTTTTATGCTGGATTTGTCACAATTTAACTTTTAAAGAAAAGCGAGAGGTTTTTTGTCGTTTCACAATTGAAATGGGATAATCACTTTTGGAAGAGTACATGTCATTTTCATTTAAGGACTGTTATTGATAATGATTGGGAAATGTTGTTCTAATACATGAGATATTAATGTTTTTTAATTATAGTAATTGTTATCTAACATTTCGTAATTAAGAATAATCAAAAAACGAAAAATAAATTTTCACAAACTTACATTTTGTAATTGAAACATTACAAATGAGAATTGTTTTCATTTGTAATATTTGGCCTTCCTGTTTTTCGTTAAACCTTGTATTATCTTTACTTTTAGTGTATATTTCGGTATTCTTTTAATAGACCTTGTGACAGAAAAACAACTATTATAACATGTGAAATTATTATTTTGTATATTTTACGTTACATAACAAATTAATTGACCGTTTTAAATAATTGAGGAGGAAAGGGAATGCGATTAAAGACAAAACGAAAAGGAATATATCCAAAACACAATAAATCGCGAACGCACAACAAGCCGATTGAACGCATCGATGCTCCCGCTATAATGGTATACCCAATGTCCATGCATATCGGAGCGCCTGCCAAACCAATTGTAGAAGTGGGATCAACTGTAAAAGTTGGGACACTTCTTGGTGAAGCGCAAGGATTTATTTCTGCAAATATTCATTCTTCAGTAAGTGGAGAGGTTATCTCTATTGAGGATCGCGAAGTAATTAGTGGGGTCATAACTTGTCTCATTGTTAAAAATGATGGGCAATACACCGAGGAACCGCCATATCCGGAAGCTGGCGAAGATGTTACTCCAGAATTAGTACCTGAATTAATAAGGCGTGCAGGTATTGCAGGCATGGGTGGAGCGACTTTCCCAACAGATGTAAAAATGAGACCATCTAAAGATGGGAAAATTGATACAATAATTTTGAATGGCGCAGAATGTGAACCATACTCAACCTCTGACTTCCGTACGATGGTCGAGTATGCAGGGGAAATCATTGAAGGTGTTCGTGTCATTGATGGCGTTTTTAATGTTGATAAAGTATACATTGGTATTGAAGACAACGCGACAGAAGCTGGCGATGTGCTTAGAGAGGCAGCAGCCGGTTATGATAAAATAGAGATTAAAGTTCTTGAATCAAAATATCCGCAAGGTTCTGAAAAACAGTTGATCGAAAACTGTACAGGACGTCAAGTCCCCTCTGGAGGACTTCCTGCGGATGTTGGTTGTATCGTTTCAAACGTTGGAACATTCCAAGCGATTTACCGTGCCGTTCGGCTAGGCAAACCTATGGTTGAACGTGTAACTACAATTACAGGGACACCTATTGTTGATCCGAAGAATTTACTTGTTCGTATTGGGACACCGATTGATGATCTTATTGATATTTGTGGTGGCTTCCAAGAAGCACCAAGAAAAGTTCTTCATGGTGGACCGATGATGGGTAAAACTATAAAAGATGGATCTATTCCGATTTCCAAAGGAACGACACACATTACGTTCTTAACTGCAGCTGAAGTTGATGAAGAAGAGCGCATTGATTGTATTCGTTGTTCTGAATGCTTAAATGTCTGTCCTGTAAGTTTACAACCTATTCTCATTAGTAATGCTTATGAACGTGGTGATATTGAAAAAGCGGAACAATTAGGAGCCATGGATTGTATCGAATGTGGTAACTGTTCGTTCATTTGTCCTTCGAAGATTCCTTTACTAGATAATATTAGAAAATCCAAAACTGCTATCAAGCAAAATAAGAAGGCGGTGTAGAGATGAGTAAAAATAAAACAAAAACCACCTTAGCAGATTATGATTTGGTCTTGGATGAATCACCTCATATTTTTGAGAAATGGTCGTCACAATGGATAATGTTACAAGTGATCATTGCTATGCTTCTTCCATTGGCAGCCGGTACTTATTTCTTTGGCTTACAGGTGCCATTTATCACAGGTGTTGCCGTTTTAACAAGTGTCATCAGTGAATATTTGTATGAACGACTCGTTAGAAAGCGTGTCACAATTACAGATCTATCCGCTGTCGTTACCGGGATGTTGATTGGTTTAAGTTTGCCAAATGGCGTGACCTGGTATGCTGCTGTTATCGTAAGTGTGATAGCTATTGTCTTTATTAAGATGATTCCTGGTGGTATTGGTAAAAACAGATTTAATCCTGCTATTGGCGGACGTATCATCTACTTGATGGCTCCTTGGATTGTCAATGCTTTCGTAGCCGGAGAGGATGTTTTAACGACCGCTAGTTCAGCAGAAGCGATTACAGGTGCTACAATTTGGGGTCCTGATTTAGTTTCTTCTGCAACACCACTTTACTACATTTCAAGTGGCGTTTCTGAAATACCCGAAGGCGCTCAAACACTCTGGAATTTGTTTCTAGGTAACCAAGGCGGATGGGGAGGATCACTCGGCGAAACGAGTTCTATAACCATTTTAATTGCCATGGCCTTCTTAATTATTAGAAGAGTTATTAATCCGAAAATTCCAGCCTTGTACATTGGAACTTTTGCATTGATCATGTTCGTCTATTCAGGATTTGACTTCCAGTTTGTGCTCTATCATTTGTTTAGTGGATCGCTACTCATAGGTGCAACCTTCTTTATCACTGATTATTCATCAGGTGGATTGACGTCGATGGGACGAAATATATTCCCAATTGGCGCTGCAATATTAACAGCAGCCTTTAGAATTTCTCTTTTCTCACCAGAAGGTGTCGGGTTCTCTATTTTAATTATGAATGCCATTATTCCTTTCGTGGATAAAGTGGTTATGCCTAGAATTTACGGACACACGAAACGTCCAAAGGTACATTTAGATTATGATCTTACAGAACCGTTAACCAAGCGTGATATTTTAACTGAAAAATAACCAACCGAGCGACAGAATGCATGCATTCTGTCGCTTTTTTATGTAGAATACTGTAATATAGAGTGAAAAAAGAGGTGACAAAAAATGAATAATAAAATAAATTCAATGTATTTTATCCTACTGACCAGTAGCTTGCTTTTTATAGGAGGATGCTCATCCGACGCTGCTGAGCCGTCTCCTTATGAAGAGGTAAATACACTGGAAAATGTAAAAATAGAACTTGAAAAGAATGAGTATGATCCAGAGGATGACACGTTCAGATTAAATACCGTGAATGAATCTGAAGATGATATCTCTTATGGAATAGCCTTTACATTAGAAAAAGAAGAAGACAACACGTGGTTTATGGTAGAACCTGATGAAGAGATGGCATTTATCCTTATTGCTCATATTTTGGGCCCGGGAGAAGAAGCTCAAGAGGAATTGAATATGGAATACTATGAACCTCTAGATACGGCAAAATACCGGGTAGTGCGTGAGATAGAAGGTGAAGTACTTACTGCCGAGTTTGAAGTGAACTAAAAAGGCGTGCAATAGTCTTGAATGTTGAAAAAGGTAACACCTTTTTTCATTCAAAAGACATTGCATGCCTTTTTTTAATTATCAAATGTGGTTTTAATGGTATTGATTTTCAAAATATTTTTATAAGTGCCAACTTTGGAAATATATTGCATCATATTAAAATTGACGGGCAGATGTAACGTATAGAGATCTTCACAAATAGTTGAGCCATCTTCAAAATAAGTAATCGAATGATCCGTTGATACAATAGTGATATTGTTTTCTTTGAAACTTTCATTTAGAAACCTCAAGGTCTCATCACGAGATTTATATTTTATCTCTAATTGTTTTGTCCGATCTATTTTAAATATGCTTTTCACTATTCGTAATACAATCAGCATAATAAAGGCACTCGATATGGCCATGAAATAATAACCCATCCCAACAGCTATTCCTAAACTGGCAACAGCCCATATAGAAGCCGCAGTTGTTAAACCGGAAACCGTCCGTTTGCTTACGATAATAGTTCCAGCACCCAAGAAGCCGATTCCATTAACAATTTGAGCTGTCAGACGGGTGATATCGGAAGATAAGACGTGGGATAATTCGGGATTGTTTCTCGCAAATTCTAACAGCCAGCTACTCGCTTCAAGCTGTGTCATGGTTAGGATAGCTGCCCCCAAACTGACCAGAGTATGTGTGCGGACGCCGGCATCTCGACCTTTTAATTCTCTCTCGTAACCGATGATCCCTCCCACAAATGCGGCTAATAATAAACGCATAAACATTTCCCACTGGCTGATAGACATGCTACCCCTCTTTTCCATATGGTTTAATCTTATTATCATAAATAAGTACATGAAATACAAGTCTTAAACTTTTGCCAAAGTTATATTTAAATACTTTCATCTTTTAATGAAATATTGTATACTGAAATTATTATAAATAAAATACCTTTTCATTGTGAAAACGTCACAATTTAGTTACATATGTAAATGAGTGAATTTAAAATTGAGTAAGTAGGAAGGATATGTTTTACATGAGTTTTTCGTTCATGGGTAAACACGGCGGGTCTCATCCGGAAGAAAACAAGTCGCGCACAAGTAATTTAGCGATAGAAGACGCTTCAGTACCAAAGATAATGGTGTTTCCTGTTTCAATGCATATCGGGGCGCCAGCCAAACCAGTAGTCGAAGTCGGAGACACTGTTAAAGCAGGACAATTAATTGCTGAAGCAGGAGGATTTGTGTCTGCGAATATTTATGCTTCGGTCTCTGGAGAAGTTATTGCGTTAGAAAAAAGACCGATCGTTGGTGGCGAAGCAGATTGTATTATAGTGAAAAACGACTATAACTATACAAAAGCAGAACCTCTTGTCGAACCTGGCAATTCTCAGAACATGTCTAAAGACGATATTCTGGGTACCGTTAGAAAAGCAGGAATAGCAGGAATGGGTGGAGCCACATTTCCAACGTCTGTTAAGTTAAGTCCACCACCTGGAATGACTGTTGATTCATTGATAATCAACGGTGCAGAATGTGAGCCTTATTCTACATCCGATCATCGAGTCATGGTCGAACATCCCGATGAAATTGTTAAAGGAATCAACCTATCAAGAAAACTGTTTCCATTGTTGAAACATATTTATATTGGAATTGAAGACAACAAACCAGATGCCATAAAAGCTCTAGAGAAAGCATCTGCTGATTATGATGACATCAGCGTTCGTCCACTTAAAACAATGTACCCACGAGGATCTGAAAAAAACTTGATCAAGAGTTTAACAGGGAGAGAAGTGCCACCAGGTGGTCTTCCGGCTGCAGTCCGTTGTGTCGTACTTAATACTTCGACAATCCGGTCTTGCTATAGGGCTTGTGAGTTTGGAGAGCCATTGATCGAGCGTGTTGTTTCTGTATCAGGAACACCGATCAAGAACCCAAAAAACTTGAGAGTTAAAATTGGAACACCCATGGATTCGCTCATCGAAGATTGTGGTGGATTCATAGAAGTGCCAGGAAAAATTTTAGGCGGGGGACCGTTTATGGGTAAGACAGTTTCTGATTTAGGAGTGCCTATAATCAAAGGAACAACAGCTATTACCGTTTTAACCCCTGAAGAAGCTAACATTGGCGACGAGCAGGATTGTATCATGTGTGCTGAATGTATCCATGTTTGTCCAGTCAGTTTGCAGCCAATTCTAATTAGTGATGCATTTGAAAGAGGAAATATAGAAAAAGCAAAAGAATTAGGTGCGATGGATTGTATTGAGTGTGGCAATTGTTCATTCATTTGTCCATCAAAAATTCCTCTTTTAGAAAATATCAGATCTGCGAAAGCAGCGATAAAACACCAGGAGGCGAAGTAAATTATGGCTCAAGCAGTTGATGTTAAAGGCAAATTACGTGTAGGACCTTCGCCTCACGTTCGAAGTAAACGAACATCGGCATGGGTAATGGATCAGGTCATTATTGCGATGGTTCCACCTGTCATTGCCGCAACTTACTTCTTTGGCTGGTGGGTATTAGGTATGGTCTTTATCGGGATCACTACTGCTGTAGCTTCAGAATTTATTTATCAGAAGTTAACCTATAAACCGATCAAGATTCATGATCATAGTGCAGCTGTTACAGGAATGTTGATTGCATTGAGTCTGCCCGTTACAGCACCAATATGGATGATCATGTTTGGGTCAGTTTTTGCAATTATTATTGTCAAACAATTTAACGGCGGTATCGGAAAGAACTACTTTAATCCAGCTGTAGCCGGAAGGGTTGCAACAAAAGCCTTCTTTACACCTTGGCTGGCCAATTGGGTATTGCCCGCTGGTTTGTTTGGAAGTGGTTATAGAGGAGTAGATGCTGTTTCGACAGCGACTCCATTAGAGTATATTGGTGACGGTGCACGAACTGTCGCCGAAGAAGTACCCGGATTGTTCGATCTGTTCATGGGCTTTAATCTAGGTGGTAATGTTGGGGAGACTTCTAAATTTGCAATTTTAATCGGAATGCTTTATTTGATTTTCAGAAGGGTCATCAATCCGAAAATTCCAATCCTTTATATACTCACTACAGTTGTAGTTATGGGATTATGGACTGGTTTTAACTTTGATTTCATGATGACGCATGCTCTAACTGGAACGTTGTTCTTTGGCGCTACTTATATGGCCACCGATTACAGTTCAGGCTCATTGACTCCTGAAGGAAAAACCGTGTTTGCCATCGGTTGTGGGGTATTAACCGCATTCTTTAGGATCACACTGGACCATCCAGGTGGGGTAGGTTATGCTATATTAATCATGAATGGGTTAGCACCATTTATTGATAATAAGTTGATGCCACGTATATACGGACATTCAAAGAGACCGCAAGTTAGCTTTAATCGTCAAAGTGAAAATGGCTAAAAATAAAAAAAGTGACCGAGGCAGTGGAAATCTCCATTGCCTCGGTCATTATTTTATTATAGGAGAGTATAAACAATACCGCCTGCTATACCAGTAATTAAAATGACTTGGATAGGGCTCGCTTTATATTTTCGCATCAGTAATATAGATATACTAAAGAAAATAACGGAAATCCAGTTGAATTCTGCCAGATCAAGTGGCCAATCACTATGGCCAAACATAGCAGTCAAGAAGATAGTCAAGCCGGCAGAAGCTATCAGTGCAACGACGGCCGGTCGCAATCCTTGAATAATGCCCTGCACCATAGTAATGTTTTTATATTTAAAGTAAAAATAGGCCAATATTTGAACGATTATTACTGAAGGGAGCGTCACACCAATAGTCGCGACAACGCCTCCCGATATTCCTGCAATCTGATTGCCCGCAAAGGTAGCTGCGTTGATAGCTATTGGTCCTGGAGTCATTTCAGAAAGCGTCAAAATATCTATGAATTGCTGATTGGTAATCCAACCTTGGACATGGATCAGTTCTTGTTCGATGAGGGGTAAAGCGGCATAACCTCCTCCAAAACTAAATAGTCCTATTTTGAAAAAACTAAGGAGTAATTCGATAAGAATCATTTGTTATCCTCCTTATGCTCACTATTTTTCATTTCCCAAACTGTTGTCATTGCACCTATGATACCTGAGAATAATAAGAGCCATAAAATATTAACTTGAAAAATAATTCCTGCAATCAATGCGGCAATCATAACAAAGACTGGAATTAGTTTCTTCTGGTCTACAACCCGTTTCCCCATATTATAGACGACATTCACGATTATTGCGGCAACACCGGCCTGCATTCCGAGCAAAACATTATTAACAATCGCGTTATCTCTTACAGCTAAATAAATATAAGCTAAGGCAGTCATAATAAATAAAGGAGGTATAATAGTACCCAATACAGTTACCATGGCACCAGGAACACCAGCCATTCGGTACCCAACTAATATAGACGTATTGACTGCGATTGGTCCGGGGGCGGATTGTCCCAATGCGATCAGGTCAAGCATTTCATCTTCATTGATCCACCCTAATTCATTTACAAATTTCTTTTCCATCAGTGGAACGATGACGTAACCTCCACCAAAAGTAAACATGCTTAAAAAGAATGTTGATTTAAAGAGTTCGATATATAAATCTTTCTTCTCCATTTGCTTCTCTCCTTTTTATCCTGTCTTTTATTATAGTAGAATAGTTGAGTGTTTAAAAGGAAAAGAAACAGTAAATACCATTTATGTGTTTTTTTATTCAATAACCGGTATAATAATATTTAGAAAGTGTTAGTTTGGAGGCGTCAAGATGATCAATATACTATTTTCTCTAGATGAAAATTATATCTATCCTTTAAAAGTGTTGATTCGATCGCTTGTAGAGAATCATCCGAATGAATCTTTTCGAATGTATTTGTTACATGCTGGAATAAGCGAGCAATCTTTAGAAGATTTACGTCGGTATATTGAGAGTGAGGGCGATAATGAACTGATCGCTATTTATAGTAAAAATCATTTTGAATCATCAGATAAAGTGGCCATCACGCGTTACTATGCTTTGGAAATGTATCTTTGGATGTTTGCCCCTTATATCTTACCGAATGATATAGATCGCATTTTATACCTCGACCCGGACATTGTTGCTATGAATGACATCAAACCCTTTTATAATAAATCCTTTCAGGGTAAATCCTTTATTGCGACGAATTATAAATATAAAACAAAATGGATCCAGCCTTTCAATAATCTACGTTTGAGAAACTTCGAATCCGATGATTATTTTAATTCCGGAGTGGTGTTGATGAATTTGGAAAAACTTCGAAAGGTAGGGGACGCAAATAAAATCGTCGAGGCAATAAGAGAAAACAAATCTGTGCTCATCTTACCTGATCAGGACATCTTCAACTTGGTTTACGTCAATGATATCTTGGAAGAAGATTGGCGTCTGTATAATATGGATCCTAGAGTATATGAAAAATTAAATATTCTTTTTCCTCACAAGTATAATCTCCAAATGATTGAAAAAGAAGTTGTGTTTATTCATTATTCCGGGAAACATAAGCCATGGAAAGAAAGAGAAAAATATAGGTACACACTAGGAAACTATTATTTTGACTTTGAACGAAGAGCTTACAACTTAGAGAATGAACAACCAATATTTAGAAAAGGGAGTAGAGTATGACTAAACATTATGATTATGATTATTTAGTAATTGGCGGGGGAAGTGGAGGGATCGCTTCTGCTAATCGTGCAGCCATGCATGGTGCGCGTGTCGCTTTAATTGAAGAAGATCAACTTGGAGGTACCTGCGTCAACTTAGGTTGTGTACCTAAAAAGGTGATGTGGTATGTCGCTGAAATGATGGAATCGATTCATTCTTACGCAAATGATTACGGTATCGAACTGGAACATGAACCTGTCTTCAATTATAAGAAAATGATGGATAATAGAGAAAAATACATCTCGTTTCTACATAAAGCTTATAAAAAAGGGCTGGATTCGAACGATATCACACTTATAAAAGGAAGAGCCACATTTATAGACGATTCAACTGTAGAAGTCGCCGGTCAGGAAATTTCAGCTAGTCATATTTTAATTGCTACTGGAGGGAAACCGAAACGTTTAAGTATCCCCGGTGGAGATTTAGGCATTGTTTCAGATGATGTGTTTCGTTTAGAAGAGTTACCGGAAAGTATTGCTGTAATTGGTGGAGGGTACATTGGCGTTGAAATGAGTGGGATATTTAATGCTTTAGGCGTAGAGACTCATTTATTCGTTCGAAAACCGGCCCCTTTATATAATTTCGACTCTATAATATGCGAGGGATTCCAGGCTATCTCAGAAAGTGAAGGGCGTCATATTCATGTGAATAAAACGGTGGTTAGGGTCGAACAGAAAGATCCCAAGACCCTCTGTGTACATTTTGAAGATGGAACGACACATGAAGCAGAACAAGTTTTATGGGCGACAGGCAGAGTGCCTAACACTAAAGGCTTAAATCTAGAAGCTGCTGGAGTAAATCTTTATCCGGGTGGATACGTTGAAGTGGATCGTTTCCAGAACACAACAGGAGATAATATCTATTCAGTGGGCGATGTGACAGGGAGAGCGGAATTGACACCTGTAGCGATTGCTGCTGGAAGACATTTATCTGAACGGGTTTTCAATGGTAAGAAGGATGAGTACCTTGATTATAATAATATTCCGACAGTTATATTTACGCATCCACCTATTGGAACAATTGGTATGACTGAAGAACAAGTGAGAGATGAATACCCTGAAGAAGCCATTAAAATTTATAAAACGGAGTTTGCGTCGATGCATAGCTCGATTACGGATAATAGACAAAAAATGTATATGAAACTTGTTTGTGTTGGGAGAAATGAAAAAGTAGTCGGGTTACACGGTATAGGCAAAGGAATGGATGAATTGCTCCAAGGTTTCGCTGTGGCGATGCAAATGGGAGCGACTAAAAAAGATTTTGACCGCACAATCGCTATTCATCCAACGGCTGCTGAGGAATTTGTGACGATGAAGTGATTGTACGTGTTTAATGGGTTTGGAACCCTTTCCAACTCTTTTAATGTTCGTTTTATGGTCAAATGCGAACGATGAAGATGGAATTTCTTTCGATTCTACGTTTTTATATTGCTTTTTCACGTGAGATGTACTATGATTAATCTATCTTAATAAGCGTTATCTAATATAATTTAGCGATATGGGCTATAGTTTCTACCAATCCCCTTAAAGGATTGACTATTAGATTAAACAATAAGTATTGTTTATGATGTAGTTGATTAAAGACGGGAAACCGTCTTTTTTTTCATTTACATGTTAATAACCCAGTTATCTTTATTGGATAACCCTTAATAGTGACTCTGTGCGAATGGAGAAAAAATACGAAAGAGGGTTTTATCTTTGTTAGAAAAATTCTTTCATTTGAAAGAGAACAACACTACAGTAGGAACAGAAGTTGCAGCCGGATTAACGACATTTTTTGCTATGTCTTATATCATTTTTGTGAATCCACAAATACTATCGTTAACAGGGATGCCAACTCAGGCTGTATTTTTGGCAACTGTTTTATCAGCAGCTGTAGGTACACTTATTATGGCTTTATATGCTAACGTACCATATGCACAAGCGCCAGGAATGGGCTTGAATGCATTCTTCACGTACACCGTTGTTTTTGCACTGGGTTTCACATGGCAGGAAGCTTTATTCATGGTCTTCTTAACGGGTATCGTAGGAATTATAATTACAGTAACCTCAATTAGAAAAATGATCATTCATGCAATACCAGAATCACTGCAACATGCCATCGGCGGGGGTATTGGCGTGTTTATTGCTTATATCGGACTCAAAAATGCGCAATTATTATCATTCACATCAGAAGGACAATCGATTTTATCTATAAATAACGAGCCGTATACTGCAGGGATGGAAATTAACGGGGCCATCAATACAGTCGTGACCGGTGGCGGTATTATTCCAGATATGGGAAGTTTTACTAATCCATACGCAATACTCGCATTGATAGGTTTAATTGTAACTATTATTTTAATGGTCGCTAAAGTTAAAGGCGCTATTTTGATCGGGATTTTGTTCACTACAATCATTGGTATTCCAATGGGCGTCACCGACTTATCCGGATTAAGTAATCCAGCAAATTCATTAGCAGCAGCTTTTGGGGAGTTAGGAACGACATTTGGAGCAGCGTTTGGATCAGAGGGACTAGGTTCATTATTAGCTGATCCTTCACGTTATGCTATTATACTCATCACTATCTTTGCTTTCACATTGACTGACGTCTTCGATACGATTGGTACCTTTATTGGTACGGGGAGAAAATCAGGTATCTTTACACTGGACGATGAAAAAGCAATGGATAAAGGCAATGGCCTGAATACTAAGATGGAAAAAGCACTGCTTGCGGACACGATTGCTACGTCTGTCGGAGCGGTATTAGGTACTTCGCCCGTCACTACATTTGTTGAAAGTGCCGCTGGCATTGGTGCCGGTGGACGTACAGGTTTGACGAGTTTGACAACAGGGACACTGTTTTTATTAACAGCTTTCTTCTCACCGGTTATGTCAGTTGTTCCAGGTGCCGCTACCGCACCTGCACTAATCGTTGTGGGTATTCTAATGATGTCAGCATTCTCAGAAATCGATTGGAATAATCTGGAAGAAGCGGTTCCTGCCTTTTTCGCATCAATATTCATGGGATTCTCTTATAGTATTTCTTATGGTATTGCCGCCGGTTTCTTGTTCTACATCATTACCAAAGTGGTTAAAGGTAAAGTACGTGTTATTCACCCAGTATTATGGGCGACCACAGCTTTATTCATTTTCAACTTTGTTGTACTTGGATTAATCTAAAAGAAGAAAAACCAAACGAGTGGATGCCTATGAGGGTATCCGCTCGTTTTTTATAGAGTATGAGAAAATATGGAATTTTAAACAAGTCAATATCTTAACTGCAAATAAGATTGCGGTTTTGTAAAGAACAATCTTGTCTCATGTGTTTATATATTTGAAAGTGGCGTACTTAAATAGCAGGTTCGACACTTAGAAATAGAAATGACTACTGTAAGTGTCGAAGTGGGAGTTGTTCGGTAGTTACAAGCAATAATCACTATTCAAACTACCGAAGTTAGGGCAGGTTCGACACTTAGAAATAGAAATGACTACTGTAAGTGTCGAAGTGGGAGTTGTTCGGTAGTTACAAGCAATAATCACTATTCAAACTACCGAAGTTAGGGCAGGTTCGACACTTAGAAATAGAAATGACTACTGTAAGTGTCGAAGTGGGAGCTGTTCGGTAGTTACAGGCGATAATCACTATTCAAACTACCGAAGTTGAGTCAAATTCGACACTTTGAAGCTTTGAAAGCAAACGTACCTACCGAATAAATGATAAACAAAGTGAACAACCCGAAGAATCAGTAGAAAAACTGATTCTCCGGGTTGTTTTTAATTTTTATTAACCTTATTCAAATCTCAAAGCATCGATTGGATTCAAGCGAGCTGCTTTGCGTGCAGGGTACATTCCGAAGAAGACACCCACTGCGGTTGAAAAGACGAGCACTAAAGCGACACTTCCCAGTGTGACTACAGGGACGATATTCAGAGCGCCAGCGATAATGTTAGAAAGAATAATGCCTAAGGTCAGGCCGATCATTCCACCAATCAAACTTAAAATGATGGATTCCATCAAAAATTGAATCAAGATGGTCCTGGTTGTTGCGCCTAAAGCTTTACGCGTTCCGATTTCCCGAGTTCGTTCTGTCACCGAAACCAGCATGATGTTCATGACACCAATACCACCGACAAGTAAAGCGATACCTGCAACGGCAGCGATAAAGTTAATGAACAAACTCAGAACATTATTCACCTGATCGAGTGCCTGAAGGAAGTTTCGTGCATTATAAATATTTTCTCCTACAGCATCATGACGAAGTTCCAAAAGTCTGACGACCTTATTAGATACAGGCTCGATCTGCGCAGTATCTTCTACTTGAATAATTGCCGAGTTCATCCCCGAAAATTGCGGAACTTGTTGGCCTAACGTTGACTGAGGCAGCGACATGAATAGAGGGATCTGATCTGCGTCAAAGGCTCCTTGCATATTGGCAAAAGAACCTTCCACAACGCCAACAATACGTAAATCGAGACGAGATTGAGTGATTGTCATGCGCAGGGATTCACCAACAACATCTGTTCGACCAAATAAAGCCTCAGCACCATCTTCATCAATGACGACGACATTATTATTTTCATCAAAATCTACCTGATTGAAATAACGTCCATAAATCAAATCAGAACTCATTGCCTGACTTAAAAATTGCAAATCCGGTGTCCCGTATGAAATGACTGCCTGCCGTGATGCCCTGTCAGTAGAAGCTGTTCCCGTTGTTTGCTGATTTGGAGAAATATAGCGAATCTCATCTATGGAGTCTTTCAGCAAAACTAAGTCTTCCTGGGTCAGCGCTTCGTTTGATTCATCCGTATCGTTTGCGGTCAAATTAATAGTCGTTGCACCAATGTCACTGAAGGTCGCAGTGATCTCTTGAACGGCACCGTTCCCTACAGCCAAGATTGCAATAACAGAAGAAATGCCGATGATAATACCTAACATAGTCAAGAACGAGCGCATTTTATTCGCAAAGATGCTGTCTAATGCCATTTTGAAGTTTTCTTTTATAAACATTTATTCCACCCCCACTTCAGGAAGCTTTTTTGATTTGACCAGTTCGTCTTCAATGATGGCGCCATCTCGAAAATGAATGATACGTTTGGAGTACTGAGCCATTTCTGGTTCGTGGGTTACCATAACGATGGTTGTGCCTTCTTTATTTAAATCTTGGAAAACATGCATGATGTCCTGCGTTGTTTTGGAATCTAAATTTCCCGTGGGTTCATCAGCCAGCAAGACAGACGGTTTATTGACCATCGCGCGCGCAATGGCAACACGCTGTTTTTGTCCGCCGGATATTTCATTAGTCAAGTGATATAGCCGGTCACCCAGACCCACTTTTTCCAATGCTTCTGTCGCTCGTTCTATGCGTTCTTTGGTAGGGACTTTTGCATAAACCAGAGGAAGCATCACGTTCTCTAAAACATTCATACGTGCCATCAGGTTGAATGATTGAAAAACAAATCCAATTTCCTTGTTTCTGATACCGGCTAATTGAGAATCAGATAAACCAGTGACATCAGTTCCATTGAGTAAATATCTCCCACTATCGAAACGGTCAAGCAAGCCTATGATATTCATTAACGTAGATTTACCGGATCCACTTGGACCCATAATTGAGGTGAACTCTCCTTTTTGAATTGAGAGAGTCACTTTATCTAACGCTCTGATAGTTTCTCCACCCAAACGATATATTTTGTCTATATCGGTAATTTCTATCACGAGATATCCTCCTTCTAATTGTCTAACTCGACTTCAAGACCGTCTTCTAACTCATCACTGGGCGATAACACAACCTGATCGCCCGCAGACAGACCACTGACGACTTCGATATCAGCCTCTGACTGAATACCTGTTTCAATGGCTACACGTTCTGCAATGTTATTATTAACGATAAAAACATACGGTTCATTATTCTCATCATAATTCAGTGCCTCAACCGGAATGATCATGGCGTTGTCTTTTGAGTCGACTATGATTTCAACGTCTATTTCAAAACCGGCAATCAAATCTGTAGTTTCTGAATCGAAAATAACTTTGGAGCCTAATTGAGTAGACAAACCCGTTTGTGTCTGTTGTTGCGTTGCGACAGGATCAATTTCTGAAACAGTTCCGTCATATTCGTCGTCATTGTAAGTTAAAATCACCGCTTGATCGACAGCGACTTCACTTGCATCTGACCGTGATAATTGAAGTGCAACATGTAGATCGTTCAGATTTGAAATAACAAGTGACGGACGTCCTTGCTGAGTATTCGTATCCGCTTTGTCTTCTGAAACATTTACTTGAGTAACCGTTCCATCGAAGTTGGCTTCAAACGTTGTGCCATCCATATAGGATAGAAGGGTGTCACCTTCTTCGACGGTATCTCCGACTGCCACGGTCAGTTCAGTGACGAGTCCTTGTCCCATAAACTCTTGGGTATCACTCGGTTCTATTATGCCTGACGTGACAACGGTTTCTGTGATATCTTCTTCAACCACTTCAGCTGTTCGAACATTTACCGTGTCATCTTCTTGCTGACTGCTGTAAATGCTGTAGCCGACAAAGCCGACAAAAGCTAAAAAGAGTATCAACCCTATCCATTTTTTCCCTCTCATAATTAAAGCGTCCTTTCTCTTTTCCTATTATTAAATAATAATTCACAAGTATAATTATACAGTCTGTAATACGTATATGCTACGAATACGGAATAAAAATCATGAAATCTTCACTTTTAAAAGGTGAAACTCATCTCAAATGCGTGAATGGAATGACAAAAAGAGGAGGTGCGTTTAGAGAGTTTTACCGATATGTGGTAAACTATCAATACAATTAGAAGAGACGTGAGAGACAAATGTGAATGAGAAAGGAGAAACCTTGATGAAAGATAAAGTGTTTGTTGTCGGTGATGTGCACGGTCAAATCACAATGTTCAAACAATTACTGGATTATTGGAAGCCGGATAAAGAACAGTTGATCTTGATCGGAGATTTGGGAGACAGAGGAGAAAATCCTAAGGACTGTTTCGAATTGGCAAAGGAATTGGTTGAGGATCATGGGGCTATATGTTTGCGAGGCAATCATGAAGAAATGCTTCTGGATTTTCTGAATAATCCGAAGTATTCCGCCCCCACTTATGAAATGAATGGCGGAATGGTCACGATCCAAACTTTCTTAGAGACTGAAACAGAAAAATATGACTCAGTTGAACTTGCGGCCAGTATGCTGGCTAAAGTCCCCTGGCTAAAACCGTTTATCGAATCTTTACCCTTAACGTATGAATGGGAAGATTATGTATTTGTTCATGCCGGAGTCGACTTAACTTTAGATGACTGGCGTGATTCCAGAAAACGTGATTACGTCTGGATCAGAGAAGGATTTTATGATCAACCGAATCATACGGGTAAAACATTTGTCTTTGGGCATACCGTTACGGCAATGCTCCATAACGAACAGTACAATACGGACATCTGGCAATCCGGTGATGGGAAAATTGGCATTGATGGCGGTGCGGTATACGGTGGGACAATACATGGGCTCGTACTTGACAAGAAGGGCATAGTTGACCATTACAAGATAGACAATAAAGGTTATGCTTTTTCTGAATACTTGAGAAGGGGATTATAGTAGGCATGAGAATAGGTACTTTATCTGATTTGCATATCGATAGAAACGAATGGGAAATGGAAGCGGACGAAACGACTTTGATAACATTATCTGAAATGATAAAAGCGAAGGCGATTGATATTTTGTTGATTGCCGGAGATATTTCCAACAGTTATTTAAAGAGTCATGATTTCTTGAAAAACTTGACAGAACTGACTCGCATTCCTGTCAAATTTGTTGCCGGTAATCACGATTACTGGGCTAAAGATCACGATTTAAGCGACACGCATCAAATTAACCATTTTTTTAACGAACAAGAGTATTCGCTTGTCGGCAAGCCATTCGACCTCAATGACGAATGGGCTGTTGTGGGGACACCAGGGTGGTACGATTACGGCTACGGCAATCAAGACAAATACAGTGAAGCCCAGTTCGAGAAAAAGAAATACGGGTTTGCTTCCTGGAACGATCTCCATTTCGTGAACTGGAATCAGAGTGATAAAGATGTGAGCAAGGATATGCTGGAACAGCTCTATAAAGATCTGGAGACAGTGAAACATAAAAAAATCATCCTTATGACACATGTCGCGACGCACGGCGACTTTGTTGTGCCGTTGCCGCACCGTATCTACAATTACGCTAATGCCTTTTTAGGAGCCAAAGCGTATGAAACAGTTTATGAAGATTTTGAAACAATCAAGTACAGTATCATGGGACATGTGCACTTTAGAAAAATTGTCCAGGATGAGAAGAGGACCTATATTTCTCCGTGTTTAGGAAGCAGTAAACACTGGACAGACAAGCGACTTAAGAATCAGCTGGAAAAAAGTTTAGTGACATTCGACCTTTGAAACTCTCATGACTGAAGTCACGGTTATTCTCGGCTGTTTCATAAAAAGGGTGAATCCAAAATAGAGGATTCGCTCTTTTTCAATTTTATGATAAACTAGATAGGGTGAGCTATAGTATTGGAGATGAATGGTTTGGCAGAAGCAGAAAATAAACACGTAATGAATTTATTGATCAAAGATTTAAAAGGGTATTCTAAAAAACAAATTATATCTGTGCTTGACTTGCTCGGTGACGGAAATACCGTACCGTTTATAGCCCGTTACCGTAAAGAAGCAACAGGTTCACTGGATGAAGTGCAAATCAGAGAAATTGAAGAGCGCAACAATTATTTAACTAACTTGGAAAAACGTAAAACGGACGTACTGGCGTCGATTGAAGAGCAGGGTAAACTGACGCCTGAGCTTGAGAAAGACATCAAAGCAGCGAACCAGATGCAGCGTGTGGAAGATCTGTATCGTCCATATAAACAAAAGCGCCGTACGAAAGCGACGATTGCGAAAGAACAGGGACTGGAACCCCTAGCTGAGTGGGTATTAACTTACCCAAGCTGCTCTTTAGCGGTTGAAGCAGAGAAATATATCGATGAAGAAAATGACGTGAAGTCAGTTGAAGAGGCCTTGGCTGGTGTTCATGAAATCATAGCTGAGCATATTTCTGATAATCCAACCTACCGTAAGTGGATTCGTGAATATACTTATAACAAGGGTGAAATTCTTTCAAAAGTTAAAAATGAAAAAGCGGACGAAAAAGCAGTCTTTGAAATGTATTATGATTATTCAGAATCACTCGATTCGCTTGTTTCTCACCGTATACTGGCTTTAAACCGTGGTGAGAAGGAAGATGTCCTTTCTGTGTCTATCGACGTGGATGAGGCTTATATCAACCGTTATATGGCACGTCAGGAATTGCCTAATGGAGATTCGTCAGAAGCAACGGAAAAAGTTAGAGAAGCGGTCCTTGATGCCTATAAACGGTTCATTGGACCGGCAATCGATAGAGAAATCAGAAGTGATTTATCAGAAAAAGCAGAAGAGCAAGCGATCAACGTTTTTGGAGAAAATCTGCGTAACCTTCTTCTGCAGGCACCTTTAAAAGATCAGACGCTTTTAGGATTAGATCCTGCTTACCGAACGGGATGTAAATTAGTTGTCATCGATGCGACAGGAAAAGTTCATGCAATCGATATTATCTATCCACACCAACCCGCTTCAGCTGCTAAAAGGGGTGAAGCTAAAGGTAAATTCCTGGACATGGTGAATAAGTACGACGTGGACACTGTTGCCATAGGTAATGGGACAGCGAGCCGCGAATCAGAATCCTTTGTTGCTGATGCCCTTAAAGAAGTCAATAAAAAAGTGGCTTATGTGATTGTCAATGAGGCAGGCGCTTCTGTTTATTCGGCAAGTCCGGAAGCAAGGCGTGAATTTCCTGATTTACAAGTCGAAGAACGCAGTGCCGTCAGTATTGCCAGACGTCTCCAAGATCCATTAGCTGAACTGGTTAAAATCGATCCGGAATCAATCGGTGTTGGTCAGTATCAGCATGACGTTTCTCAAAAGAAACTGAGTGGTCAGTTGGACTTTGTCATCGAAGTCGTGGTCAACCAGGTGGGTGTCAATGTGAATACCGCGAGTGCGGCCCTGCTTAAACATATTTCAGGACTGACCAAAACAACAGCTGAAAATGTGGTGACGTATCGTGAAGAAAATGGTAAATTCACGAATCGTTCGCAATTGAAAAAAGTGAAGCGTCTTGGGCCTAAAGCCTATGAACAATCCGTTGGTTTCTTGCGTATCCCGGATGGCAAAGAGCCGTTTGACAATACCGGCATTCACCCGGAAACGTATAAAGAAGCGGAAAAAATCATTGGATTGACTGGACTCAAGAAAGACAGTTTGGGCTCCAAAGACTTGGAAGCTCGCTTTAAACTAGTGGATGACGAGGAAATAATTGAAGCAACAGGCTTAGGCACAGAAACCATTGAGGACATCAAAAAAGCATTGGTTGCACCTGGTCGGGACATGCGAGACGATATGCCGGCACCGCTCCTGCGTACAGATGTTTTATCAATGGAAGATTTGAAAGAAGGCATGGAACTCGAAGGAACCGTAAGAAATGTGGTCGACTTTGGTGCCTTTGTAGATATCGGGGTGAAACAGGACGGCTTGGTGCATATATCAAAACTGAGCAATTCATTTATCAAACACCCAAGTAACGCTGTAGCTGTAGGCGATATCGTCAAGGTTTGGATCGACTCTGTCGATATGAAAAAAGGACGTATCGCACTCAGTATGATTGAAAAAACCAAAAAAAAATAAACAAAAAGAATCAGTCAGGTCAGGAGTTTCTCCTGACCTCTTTTTCTATCCAAGGTGGAACAATTTATGGAAACAATTGAATTGCAAAAATTAGTCGAGGCCGTTTCACTAAATCACTTTGACCGACACTTTAGTCATCAAGCCTTATTTAATAAGCGATTAAGATCGACAGGCGGACGCTATCATCTGAGTTCACATAACCTGGATTTTAATCCTCATGTGTTAGAAAAAGCGGGTTTGGAAACATTCATTGGCGTTATCAAACATGAACTTTGCCATTATCATCTGCACTTGAGTGGAGATGGGTTCCAACACAAGGATAAAGCCTTCAAAGACTTACTTAAACAAGTGGGGGGCTTACGTTATACGCCATCGTTAAAGGAACCGGAAGAGCCAAAAGAAAACTGGCAGTATCGTTGTAGAAAATGCGGGAGCATTGCTCAAAGGCAGCGAAGATTCAATACGGCTAAATATGTTTGTGCCAAGTGTAAAGGCAGATTTGAATTGATTGGAAAAGGAGAAACAAATAAGACAGCCGTTGACTAAAATCAACGGCTGCCTTATCTGACTATTATAAATTAATACCTGCTTTTTCGAAATGAGCTTCAAGATTTGAAATGTTTCCGTCAAATACATGACCATCCATGCCAAGATTTGCGGCACTTTCAATGTTCTTAGGTAGGTCATCTATAAAGAAACACTCGGAAGGGTTTAGGTCAAAGTGAGTGAAAAAGTTCTGGTATAGCTCTTCTTCCGGTTTGATACTCTTCCAGTCAGAAGAAAGAAACAGGCCGTCAAAGTAGTCTAGTCCAGGAATAATATGTTTGAACTGGTGGAAATCCTGAGATACATTAGAGAATAAGTATAAATAGTAGCCATTTTCTTTCAAGCGTTTCAACACATCTTCCATTTCCAAAATAGGTGTCATTTCTTTATACCAGGTATCCATTACTTCTGTAACTGACATATGAAGCGTTTCGGGAAGACGCTTTGAGGCATTCTCGATGATTTCTTCTTTTTTAATGGTGCCTCGGTCATATTGTTGCCATTCATCAGCATAAAAGATTTCATTTAATAATAACTTCTGGTGTTCGGTGTTGGATGTGAAAGTTTGTATAAAATCTGCCGGTGCATATCGAATCAAGACATTACCCATATCGAATACTACGTGTTTTATCATATTTATACTCTCCCTACTGAATTAGAATGAAATTATCTTCCCTTCAAAGATACCATATAAGTTAAGATTTAAGGATCATTTAGCATATTTTCTAGAGTTGATTACCTGCTTCAGCAGCCGGGTAACTCAACATCAAGGCAATATGCATGAACCAGCGTGCGATTCCACTTAGAATGTTTGAAAAACGGTTTTGACTGAGTACCGGGAAAATAAACCCCACAGTACCGTCTGGATATTTTGTCTATAAAATGTTCGTGTTTTTTCAACGAAAAAAATAGTTTTTTAATCAGACTACACTGAGCAAATAAAGTGATTTCAAAAAACAGGAAGATTTACTATACTTGAATCATCCTAAAATAAATAAAAAAATTCATACCCGCAAAACAATCCCAAAATTATAAAGCACACAGTTTTCTATTTTTGAATAAGCCGATTTTGGATCAAATTTATAAGTATCTTGAAAAATAAAAAGGAGAAGAAATCATGAAACCGATTATTGAAGTGAAGAACTATACAAAAAAATATGGTGATTTTACAGCAGTAGATGATGTCTCGTTTGAAGTAGAAGAAGGCAGTATATTTGCCTTTCTGGGACCAAATGGAGCGGGAAAAAGTACAACGATCAATACATTGTGTACGATGATGGAAAAAACAGCTGGCACATTGTTGATCGACGGAAAAGATGTCTCAACCGAAAAAGATGCCGTACGTGAAGTAATCGGAGTAGTTTTTCAATCGCAAACATTAGATGAAAAAATGACGGTGAATGAGAACTTGAAGATGCACTGTGTTTTTTACGGGGTACCCAAACAGGAGGTCAAGGATCGAATCAATTTTGTGTTGACCCTTGTTGATCTACTCGATTGGCAGAATAAAAGTGTGTCTAGTCTCTCGGGCGGAATGAAACGACGAGTGGAAATAGCCCGCGCATTGTTACATTATCCAAAGGTTTTATTTTTAGATGAACCGACAAGCGGCCTGGATCCGCAAACGCGAAATAGGATGTGGGAATACATTACCAGACTACAAAAAGAAAAAAATATCACCATCTTTCTGACTACACATTATATGGATGAAGCAGAAATTTGTGATCACGTAGCCATTATGGATAATGGAAAAATCATGGTAAACGATACACCCGAAAACTTGAAACGGCTTTACACGAAAGATAAAGCCATCGTAAAAGTGAGTAATCCGGATGTTTTTGAAGCAGCGTTGAAAAGGGATGATTACACGTACAAAAAAGAAAAAGGAACTTTTCATCTCGATATCGATATCGATGCTATTCAACAGTTTCTGCAGTTTGTCGGACAGTTCAAAAACGAATTAAAAGATCTGGAAATCAAAAAAGGGACACTGAATGACGTCTTCTTAGAAATCACAGGTAAAGAAATTAGAGAGGAGGCCACAGAATGAGAACAATTACTGCACTATGGCTCAGAAACATCAGAGGATTCGTTCGTGATCGAGTCAAACTTATCACTTCATTAGTCATTCCCTTCTTTTTCCTTTATGTTTTCAAGTCTGTTTTCCAAACAGATCAAGTAGAAGATCCAACCGCTTTCTTACTTGCAGGGATCATTGTAGCGACGGTATTCCAAACCTCTTTGAATATTGCGACCTCGACGATCGATGATACTGTTTCAGGGTATATGAAAGAAATCCTAGTGAGTCCGACCAGTCGTTTTAAAGTAGCCCTGGGACAAATTTTATCAGCTGCTACAATAGCAACCACACAAGGAATTTTGATATTGATACTCGGTTTCTTTACTGGCTTGAGCTTTGACCATTGGTATACCCTCGTTTATGTCTTATTGGCCTTGATGCTAGTTGGACTGGTTTTTTCAGGATTAGGCTTATTCTTAGCTTCAATGGTCAAAAGCTCTTCCACTTTTCAAGTCGTACAACAGGCCGTCGTACTTCCGTTTACTTTCTTATCCGGAGCGTATATCCCACTTGCCTTTTTACCTGACGCTCTTCGATATATTGCGTATTTCAATCCCATGACCTATACGACAGCTTTCTTTAGAACCATCATGCTAGAAAAAGGCAGATTGACACAAACAGAATGGGTAGAACTGGGTTTGGCCTTTGATCTGAATGGCTTCATAGTAACACCTTGGATGAGTGGGATCATCATTACAGCTTTTGGCGCGTTATTCTTATTCTTAGCGACGAACTCCTTTGTTCGAGCAGACTTCAATAAGATATCGCGTAGTCCATTAGGTGGAAGATAAAGAGAAATTCTTTTCTCTCACCGTGAGCGGGCTTCTTCAGGAATTCATCAGAAATTGCGTTATATAAGAAACATAAAAGCTATGCGAATCGATACAATAATATCGCTACACAAAAATATGGTTTCTGGAGTCCAAATCAAGTATGAAAGAATTATTTTCAAGACCATCCTGAGATGCAGCACCGCTTAGTTAGCTAAAAAAAAATAAACGGATTTCTCTTTATGTAGCATATGATTGTAATTCCTAGAATTATTTAGCATGATTTCTATATACGATATTGACAATAGGTTGAAAGATTGATATGATAACCTTTGTTGAGTACAATGCGCACGTGGCGGAATGGTAGACGCGTCAGCTTGAGGGGCTGGTGGGGCGGAGCCCCGTGGAAGTTCGAGTCTTCTCGTGCGCATAATATTTTTAAACAGTTTTTAAAAAAAGAGATGACATCCGAGGTTAACCTCGGATGTCATCTCTTTTTACTTATAATAAATAGTCCAGTGTAAATAGAAGAATGCGTACCTTTTATTATTTTCTCCAAAACGTTTTGCAGTTTTTCTTGTCTTCAATATTAAAAGCGATCATGTCCCGAATCAACTCTTTATTGATCGGTTGAGACTTTTTGATCTTGAATATTTCTTTGAGCAACTCATAATTGTTTTCTTTGATTTCTCTTTCAAATTGTCTCAAGCCTGCTTTTTCAGGTGCTACCGAGATGTGATTTTTTGCGACGCTGAATCCGATGATAAATGTGTCGTGATCCGTATACATCGGTTGGTTCCAGGCAATGCGTTTATCAATATTTGGAAATTCACTATCTATAAAGTTAAACAGATCACCTAGCTTCTGTTTTTGTGTCTCATCATCTAGTGATTGCAAAAAGTCTGCGAACGTCTCCATAATCAGTCACTCCTATTATTTTTTGAAATTCAATTATAACAAAATAGCTGATGCAAATGTAATCATGATTGGAATGGTTACGATGGCCAAGAAACTGGCCAGGATAATGATTCGGGCACCATACTCGTAGTCTCCGCCGTATAGTTGCGAGAACAACGCGGTATTGATGGCTGTTGGTGTCGCATTAGCGATGGCAAGCACCAGGAGCACCGATGGGTTGGTGATCGGCAGTAGCCAGAGTAGGAAGATGCCGATCGTTGGTGCTATAATTAAACGGATAGAAACTGTCCAATAGTTGGATCTCACTAGGAAAATATCTTTGATTTTACTGCGTGCTAGGTATCCGCCAAGTAGAATCATACCAAGTGGTGAGCTCAATCCAGCGATCGAGTCTAAACTGTTATAAAGAACAGTTGGGAGCGGTAGGCGAGAAATATATAAACCAAAACCGACAAACGAGCCAAGACTCGCTGGGTTTGTTAAGATAGAGCGTAGAGTGATGATTTCTTTTCCTTCCGATAACATCCACTTTCCGTAAGTAAACTGAAAAATAGCGGAAGTAACGATATACATAGAAAGGTAGAAGATACCTTCATAACCGAGCAGGGTCAGAACAATCGGAATACCCATATATGCCGTGTTGGAGAAGACGATGGCGTAACGATCGATTTTGGTGCGGTTTCTGAGTAAGGTGTGGGCCAGAAATATACGCGAAAGTATGATCGCGAGTGCCCCGATAAATGATGTAAACAATATGTAGAGTTGACTCGAGTCATAATCTTGCTGAAATGACATCATAAGGACAATAGGTATGATGAATTTGGTGACGATGTTAGCGAGTTGCTGCGTGCCTTCCATATTTAAGAATTTTAACTTGACTAAAACGTAACCAAACATCATGATAAAAAACATTTCAAGAAGCTGGTTGAAAACGACTGAAGAAATATCCATATTAAACGCCTTCTATCTGTACAATTTATAGTAAGAGAAATAAATCTCTTATCGATTACTATACTCTTTCACCACAAATTTTGCAAAAGGAGCAAAAAAATGAATCTATCCCATCTACACCATGTCGCCATTATTGCGAGTGATTATGAAAAATCAAGACATTTTTATACAGAGTTACTCGAGTTTCCAATCGTTAATGAGGTTTACAGAAAAGAAAGAGAGTCGTATAAATGCGATTTGAAAGTGGGGGAGAGTCAGATTGAGTTGTTCTCTTTTCCATCTCCGCCGAAACGGCCGAATCAGCCAGAAGCAGCGGGTCTGAGACACTTGTGCTTTGGTGTGATGGACGTAGAACAAACAGTCAATGACCTGGAAAGAAAAGGCATACGGTGTGAAGAAATAAGAAATGATCCCTATACAGGGAAAAGATATACTTTTTTCAAGGACCCAGATGGGTTGCCTCTAGAGGTCTATGAAAGATAAATGAAGGCAAAAAAAAAGCACCCTTGTTTCCGCAAGAGTGCCTGCATAGAAAGGAGATGATTTATGAAAAAGAAAACTAGTAGTACTGCTACTAACTTTGTTTCTATTTAAATGATAACGCATACATATAGCTAAGTCAACAATAATTTCAAGACTTTTCATTTTTTTTACAATCGCTTACTTTGCATTGATGCCAAGGTTTAAACATTTACTCAGGCTTGACGCCTCGTTAAAAGTAAGGCAATATTAAATATAGATAGGATGGGAGGAAAAGTAAATGAGTAAGAAAATGATTCACACATGCGTACGTGTAAAAGACTTGGAAAAATCACTTATTTTTTATAAAGAAGTATTAGGTATGCAAGAGGTCAGACGCCTGGATTATCCAGAAAACAAATTCACGCTGGTCTATCTAGCCTTACCCGGTGATGAAATGGAATTAGAATTGACATACAACTATGATCAGACGGAATCGTATGAATTAGGAAATGGATATGGTCACATTGCTATTGGTGTAAATGGTTTAGTGGATACACATGAAGAACTAAGTCAGTCAGGTTATGATGTGACAGAGCTTAAAGGTTTGTCAGATGGTGCGGCAACTTACTTTTTCATTAAAGATCCAGATGGGTACAAGATTGAAATCGTTCAACTATAGAGAAGAGACACCGAGTAATTGCTCGGTGGTACATATTAAAAGGGGAGAAACAACTAATGGGGGATTTGAATTTTAATACAGGCACGTTTCATTATGGCTCGAGAAGAGAACTTGTTTATGGTAAAAACGGTATGGTCGCCACGTCTCATCCCGTAGCTGCACAAGTGGGGCGAGATATATTGAAAGCCGGCGGGAATGCCATTGATGCGGCAGTTGCTACAGCAGCTACGTTAACAGTGGTCGAACCGGGTTCAAATGGAATAGGCGGGGACAGTTTCAGTATCATTTGGAAAGATAATAAAATGGTTGGATTGAATGCGAGCGGTCCTTCACCAAAGGGGTTGGAACCGGCGGCTTATTTAGATAAGTCGAAACCTTTTCCAACATATGGCCTAAAAGCCGTGACGGTTCCAGGTGTTCCTGCCGGTTGGGCAGAATTAATAGCAGAACACGGCAACTTATCATTAGCAGAAGTGTTGGAACCCGCAGCTAAGATTGCTGAAGAAGGGGTCGCCATTTCCGATACGGTTCATCATGCCTTCAAAAGGTCATATGAGCGTTTCGGTAAAGAAAAAGAACAGTTTCCGGAATTGAATTCCTGGTTTGATGTTTTTGCACCGAAAGGACGCGTGCCTAACGTCACAGAAGTGTGGTCTTCCAAAGGGCATGCCAGAACATTGCGTCTTATTGGTGAGACAAATGCCAAAGCCTTTTATACAGGAGAAATAGCCGAAGCCATGGCCTCATTTTCAAAAAAGTTTGATGGTTACTTGAGTAAAGAAGATCTTTCAAGCTATCAGCCGGAATGGGTCACTCCTGTTAAAGTGAATTACAAAGGTTATGATGTTTGGGAAATGCCACCGAATGGACAAGGTGTCGTCGCGTTGATGGCTTTGAATATAATGAATAATCTAGAATTTAACGGGAAAGATGATCATGAGACGATACACAAGCAGATCGAAGCCATTAAATTAGCTTTTTCTGACGGTCAATTGACCATTACTGATTCGAATCATATGAAAATGAACGTCTCCGATCTTTTATCTGAGGCCTATGCTAAAGAGCGGTCAAATTTAATAACTGACGAAGCCATCAGTGCGCAGCCCGGCATACAGGACAACTCGGGAACAGTTTACTTAGCAACTGCGGATAATGAAGGGAATATGGTTTCATATATACAAAGCAACTATATGGGGTTTGGTTCAGGAGCGGTTGTACCAGGGTACGGGCTCAGTTTGAACAATCGTGCTCTTGGTTTCAACTTGCAAGAAGGACACGTGAATGCGTTAGCACCTGGTAAGCGACCGTTCAATACGATCATCCCGGGGTTCTTGACAAAAAATAATAAAGCTGTCGGGCCGTTTGGCGTGATGGGTGGGCACATGCAGCCTCAGGGACATTTACAAGTGTTACAATCCATGATTGATTTTCGGATGAATCCCCAGGATGCTTTGGATGCACCAAGGTGGCAATGGATTAAAGATAAGAAAGTTATTGTGGAACCAACGATGCCCTCAGTGATCATCAACGAATTGAAGCGTAAAGGACATGCGGTTGAAGTAGAATTAGAAAAAGGCCATTTTGGCAGAGGTCAAATTATTTTAAAAACATCAGAGAATACATATGTAGGTGCGACAGAACCACGTACAGATGGATCGGTAGCTGTATGGTAAAGCTATTTAGTGATTCTTTGGAAAGTTGGAGGAAAACGCATGGCGATTTTAGCATTTGATATTGGGGGCTCAGCCGTTAAATACGGTATATGGAACGAACAGCAGTTGATCGAAAAAGATAAATTTATAACACCTAAGACTTGGGAAAAAATGAAGGAACACTTAATAGCTGTCAAAGAGAGAGTAGAGCAGAACTTCAACTTGGAAGGCGTTGCCTTTTCAGCTCCGGGTGCAGTGAACCAAGAAGCTAGGCAAATAGAAGGCGTAAGTGCAATCAAGTATCTGCACTTTTTCCCTATTTATGATGAACTCGAAGAGGCTTTCGACTTGCCTGTATCATTTGAAAATGATGCGAACAGTGCGGCACTTGCGGAAGTGTGGAAAGGTTCAGCAAAAGATAACGATACGGTTCTTTTTGTTGTCATAGGATCTGGCGTAGGTGGAGCGGTTATCCTCAATAAACAAGTGCATCACGGACCGCACTTGTCTGGTGGAGAATTCGGGTTTATGTTGCTTAACGAAACGCAGAGCTTTAGCGAATTAGGTACAGCCGTTGGAATGGCCGAACGCTATGCTGATCGAAAAGGGTTATCTTATGATGAAATTGACGGAAAACGCGTTTTTGAGTTAGCCAAAGAAGGGGATATGCTAGCCAAAGAAGAAGTTGATACGTTCTATTCATATCTGACCATGGGTCTGTATAACATTGCCCATGCATTTGATCCCGAAAAAATCATTATCGGCGGTGGTGTGTCTAATCTGGAGGGGCTCATTGATCGTCTTAATACTGAGTATAAACAATTAATAAAGCGCATTAATTACAATACATTCATTCCGGAGTTAGATTTGTGTACATTTAGAAATGATGCAAATTTAATCGGTGCTGTATTTAATTATTTACAAAAAAATGTTCCGTTAATAACTGATTAAGGAGAATTTGAATGAAAATAATGAATGATGATACTCTTTTATTTATCGGAGACAGCATTACGGATGCAGGTCGAGATAGACTCGATTCGACTGATCTTGGACAGGGCTTTCCGTTATTGATTTCTGCTTATCTTCAAACGCTATTTCCAGAGAAAAGATTGACGATTTTGAACAGAGGTATCGGCGGAGACAAACTGAGTGATGTGAAAAATAGATGGGAAGAAGATTGTTTAGATTTGAATCCAGATATCGTGACCTTGCTCGTTGGTATCAATGATACGTGGAGAAATCTAGAGAGTAATCACATAGCGTCTGAAGCAGAACTGGAAAAATTTGAAACGGACTATCGCTTTTTGCTCAAATCTCTTCTACAACGTACCGACGCTCGTGTCATATTGGTGGAACCTTTTGTTCTTCCTTACCCCAAAGACCGCATTAACTGGCGAAAAGATTTAGACGAACGGATTCAGATCGTTAGGAAAATGGCGAAAGAATATCAAGCGGAATTGATTCCACTTGATGGACTGCTTAATGCCCAGGGAATTAAAAATGGATTTAGTTATTATACGGGTGAAGATGGGGTTCATCCGACAGTTGCGGGGCACGGATTCATAGCTAAGTCATGGATCAGTACTATTATTGAAAAAAAGATATTGTAAAGTAATCAGATGTATGCTAATATTATCTTTATGCGATGAGTCGAATGTTTCCACTTTTTGTGGAAACTTCATGCACGATACAGATGTTAAATCATCACAACGGGAAGTTGGTATTGGAGATCGAACGCTGTGAACGCGAGATCTCGCCTACAATGTAGGTTGCGTTAGTGCGGACAAGCCAAACTGTCCGCACTTTTTTTTGCCCAAAAATCAAGTTTGTTTAAATTTTAAATTAATCATTGAAAAAAATTTGAACTCGTGTAAGATGAAAAGCAAAATGTAAGCGGTATTATATGAAATGGAGGGATGCCATGTTAGATAAAATTCAAAAAAGTTTAGTTGGATTACTGGTATTAGTTATAATGCATGTAACGTATAGGAGTTTCTGAGGTTGGGGCAGATAATCAAAAAATAATTGATATTGATTTTGAGGAAGAATCTGATGTGTTTTTTTCTAGAGGAGATAATGAAACGATATCTCGTACTGAAATAGAAGCCAAGTCGGGTAACCATTCATTGTTAGTAAAAGACCGAGAAGAAGCTTTGAATGGTCCTTATATCAGGGTAGAAGAACAAATTGATCTGACTAAAGAGTATCTCTATTCAATTTGGGTAAAACTCGTGGATAAAACCGTGGATGATTTGCAGCTTTCTACACAAATTGGTGAAGGGGACAGCGCCAGTTATCAAATTATTGATACACAATCAATTTCATCAAATGAGTGGGTCCATCTGGAAGGGACATTTAGATATGATAGTAAGGGAGACGACTTTATTAGTGTATATGTGAAAGTGTAAATAATCCGACTATTTCGTTTTTGATAGATGATTTCAGTATGGAGTCATCAGAATTAGAACACGACGTTAACGCCCAGAGAGAACTTCAGCCAATCAAAGATGTTTATGCGGACCATTTTCTAATAGGAAATGCAGTATCGATCGCGGAGATGGAAGGGCAGCGACTGGATTTATTGAAACATCATCACGACCTGGTCACAGCCGAGAATGCCATGAAACCGGGAAACGCTTATGGATCAAGTAAGGAATTTGATTTTGAGGATCAGTAGAATTTAGTAGATAAAATTAAAGAAGAAGGGTTCTTGCTCCATGGACACGTACTTGTCTGGCATCAGCAGTAACCAGAATGGTTACATACAGAAGACGGAGAATTATTGTCCAAAGATGAAGCTCTGGCAAATATGGAAAGACATAATGAAGAAACAATCTTACACTACGGTGATGATGTGATTGCCTGGGAAGTCGTCAATGAAGCGATGAACGATAATCCGATGGATCCTGAAATGCGCCGATCAGGATGGTATGAGGCCATTGGAGATGATTACTTGGATCTGGCTTATACAAAAGCCAGAGAAGTACTGCACGCAAACGGCTGGCATGATGTGAAATTATATTACAATGATTATAACGACGATAATCAGGATAAAGCCACGGCGATTTACAATATGGTAAAAGAAATCAACGATAATTACGCGGAAGAGAATCCCGGAAAGTTACTCATCGACGGTATCGGGATGCAGGGTCATTACAATATTGGTACGAGTGTAGACAACGTTCGTCGATTGATCGAGCGGTTTGTGGAATTAGGGGTAGAAATTGGTGTGACAGAGCTAGACATCACAGCAGGCTCTCCTGGCGAATTGAGTGAAGATGAAGAAATAAGTCAGGCATTGATATATGCGGAACTTTTTCAACTTTATAAAGAACATTCAAAAAGTATTTCCCGTGTCACATTTTTGGGATTAAATGACGCGACAAGCTGGAGCTCAGATCGCAGTCCATTATTGTTTGACGGGAATTTAAAGGCTAAAAAGGCTTGTGACGCTATGATAGATCCGGAAGGTTTTATAGCTGAATATGGGAAAAAAACTGGAGTGGATAAACTTCGTGGGAAAGCAACATACGGGACGCCTTCTTTATCGGAAGAGGATGATCCCATATGGAATGAAGCTGTTAGAATAAAGATTAATCGCTACCAGATGGCTTGGCAAGGGGCTTCAGGAACAGGTCATGTCTTATGGAATCAAGACAATCTCTATGTACGTATAGAAGTAAAAGATAATACGATTGATGTTTCGAGCGATTTACCGTGGAGCAGGATTTGGTTGAAGTGTTTATCAATACATCCCTGGACGATTCAACAAACTATCAGGAAGGTGATGGTCAGTACCGAGTGAATGCATCCGGTAAGGAATCGTTTGGAGAAATGACAAATGAGATAGACACAGAATTTAGTGTCCATGAAACCGACACTGGCTATACAGTTCAGCTAGCCATTCCTTGGGTAACCATTGAACCAGAACCTGGACAGGAAATCGGGTTCGATCTACAGATAAATGATGCGAATTCTGGAAACCGGGAAAGTATTGCATTGTGGAATGATTTAACTGGGCAAGGCTATCAAAACACGTCAGTCTTTGGCGAATTAGAATTAGTTGGAGAGGATGTGTCAAATATAGAATCTGACATTGACAGTGGAGAAAATGAAAAGCCAATCAGTACATGGTTAATTGGAGGAGTAACTGCTAATCTTGTTTTAGTTGGAATTTTCTCTGTAATTAAACAGAAGAAATAAAAAAAGAGAGGAGATTTTCCTCTCTTTTTTTATTGGTTTAGAGTAATGAATTTCATACAAATAGTATTACAAAAGTATTGTTTTGTAATCTTTAGTAATTAACTAGCCGAAAAGTGTCATATGATGAAACAAATGTTGAAAAATCTGTTGCTTTTTAATAAATAGAACGGTATTATGTACATGTAAACGTTATTAGTTTGTGAGACAAACAAACTAATCTATTTTTTCAGCATAAATGTAAACGCTCTATATCTGGCTCTTTCTATTAAATTATTGATCTCATATCGGTTTAACTTATATTGAAATAAACAAACTAGAAAGAGTTGATACAAACAAAGGAGGAGTACTATCGAAAAAAAACAGGGGCTTAGTACTTAATAATGGTAAGTAAAACTAATCTTGGAGGGATATAAATGTTAAATAAAAAATGGTTTTTAAGTTTAGCGGCAATGTCAGCGTTAACTTTGGCAGCATGTGGTAATGGAGACACGACCGATGAAGGCGCAACCGATGAAGGTTCGACAGATGAGGAAGTTGTTGAAACTGAAGACGGAGAAGAATTCGAAGCGCCTACGACAGGTGGAGAAGGTGTCTTAGACGTTTGGACATTTACAGATGAAGCTGAGACGATGATAAATGATTATTACTTGGAGGAATTCCCTGACTTAGACTATGAAATTAATATTTCTATCGTTCCTACTGAAGAGTTCGAAACACAATTAGACCCTGTTTTTGGATCAGATAGTGCACCTGATGTTATTTTCGCAGAACAAGCTTTTGTTAAAAAATACGTTGAATCCGGTATGCTAGTTGACTTAAGTCAATATGACGGTTTAATGGAAGGTGCAGAAAACACTTTTGATTATGTTAGAGATATCGGCACTCAAGAAGATGGCACATTCGTAATGAACTCGTGGCAAACAACACCAGGTGCGTTCTTCTATCGCCAAGATTTGGCTAGTGAATACTTAGGTGTTGAATCACCTGAAGATATGCAGGAAGCTATCAGTAACTGGGATGGGTTTTTAGATACTGCCCGTGAACTGAGAGACGCAACAGATGGATCTGTTTACATGGTATCTGGACGCGCTGACTTGAGCCACCCTTACTTTATGTCAAGGGATCAGGGCTGGGTTGAAGATGATCAATTAATCATTGATGATCAGATATACGAACTGATGGAAACAGCAAAAATAATGGTTGATGAAGGATTGATGATGGATGCTGACCCTCAAGGAGAAGAATACTTTGCTGCCATGAATGGTGATGAAGTAATGGGATACAGTCTACCTACATGGGGCATGCACTTCTGGTTAAAACCCAATGGTGATGAAACTGCTGGTAACTGGCGCATGGTAACGGGTCCTACCGCCTACTTCCGTGGAGGAACATGGATCGGTACAACTCAAACATCAGACATGCAGGATGAAGCAGCTCACATGATTGAATACTTGACGACAAGTGAAGACTTCATGACTAGCTGGGCAGAGGATACAGGCGACGTCGTATCTAATGAAAATGTAGTTGAAGCAGTTCGTGGAGACTATGAAGAAGAATTCTTAGGTGGACAAAACCACTACGATGCTTTTGCTGAAGGAATTACAAGTATTGATGGATCTATTATTACAGAATTTGACCAAGGTATCGCTGGTGCATTTGAAGATTTAGCTTTAACACCATATTCTAAAGGTGAAGTGACTCAAGAAGAAGCGATTGAAGCCTTTAAGTTAGAGGTACAAAACTTATATCCAAATCTTCAAGTAGATTAATATTAGTATAAAAGTGTAGTACAAGGAAAGTGTAGCTGGACGCTTCTGAGAAGTGTCCACTGCACTTTCTCCACTGCATGGAAAGGGGAGTTATTATGGCGACATCATCGACCACTTCAACCGGGAGCAAAGCAGATGCTAAGCGACCGAAACATCTGGCTAAACGAAAAAATCATAACAAATGGGGATACATTTTTGTCACACCATTTTTTCTGTTTTTCCTAATCTTTAACTTTTATCCGATGTTCTATACGATTTACTTATCCTTTACCGATTTAGCGGGTTGGGCAACTGAAGCGAATTTTGTTGGGTTCCAGAATTTTGAGAGACTTTATAATAACCAATTATTCAGAAATTCGGTGTTTAACACGATGATTCTGTGGTTAGTCAACTTTTTCCCGCAGATCATACTAGCCTTCATACTGGCTTATTGGTTTACGAACAGACGAATGAATTTAAAGGCGACTGGGTTTTTCAAAAGTATGTTTTATCTTCCAAATATCATAACGGCTGCCTCGGTAGCGCTGATATTCAGCTCTTTATTCAGCTACCCACGCGGGCCATTAAACTTGATCATGCTGGATTGGGGATTGATCAGTTCACCTGTAGACTTTTTTAGAAGTGTTTTAGCTACGCGTTTAATTGTATCATTCATTCAATTCTGGATGTGGTATGGACAAACGACGATCGTCCTTCAGGCAGGTATTTTAGGAATTGATGAGAATCTGTTTGACGCGGCACGAGTAGATGGTGCGACAGACTGGCAGTCATTTACAAAAATCACTATGCCGTTAATGAAACCTATTACATTGTATGTATTGGTTACATCTCTTATTGGTGGTCTTCAAATATTTGATATTCCTTATCTGTTAACAGGTGGAGGACCAGCTCAATCAGTTGAAACTATGATGATCTTTATTTACAAACAAGCTTTCCAAGGCGGAAGAAACTTGAACGTGGCTTCAACAGCGTCAGTTTTTCTTCTGATCATGACATCGATTTTGAGCCTGATCATCTTTAACAGTTTCCGAGACAAAAAGCTTAAGAAAACAGTGAAAGGAGTGAAATAGAATATGTACGAAGAAGATAATCAAAAAAAATTAAAACTGCAGCGAACTTTGATATATGTATTCTTTGCTCTTTTGACGCTGTTGAGTATAGTACCTTTTTGGATCGTTATTGTTAATTCAACGCGATCAGCTCCTGAAATTCAACAGGGACTCTCTCTTATACCAAGGGACTCAGCTTGGGCTAACTGGACTCATTTAAGAGACCAGGGCTTCAACATATTCCAGGGGTATGGAAACTCGTTCTTTATCGCGGCAAGTGCAACTGTTTTAACCTTGTATTTCTCATCGCTGACAGCCTATTCTTTCATTGTTTACGATTTTAAAGGTAAAAAGTTTATCTGGGGAATCATTCTCCTATTAATCATGATCCCTACACAGGTAAGTATCATTGGTTTTTATAGATTCATGGCTAACTTAGGCTTATTAAATAACTATATTCCTTTGATTTTGCCTTCTGTAGCTAGTGCGCCGACAGTTTTCTTTATGAAACAATATCTGGAAACCATTTATCATCCGGCGTTAGTAGACTCAGCACGTGTTGATGGAGCGAGCGAAATATTCATCTTCCATGCGATCATATTGCCGTTGATGCGTCCGGCTTTGGCAACAATGGCTATTTTTTCATTCATTACATCATGGAACAACTTCCTATTACCATTGATTCTGATTAATGAACGGTCAATGTACACGTTACCTATGTTAGTTCAATTACTGACAACAGATGGATACAGAACTGAATTCGGAGCTATGTACATGGGTATCACGCTCTCCGTTGTACCATTACTCTTTCTTTATGCATTCTTATCTCGTTACATTATCGGTGGGGTCACCGCGGGTAGTATTAAACAGTAATATTGTAAAGTGTGAACCAGGATTTTATTATAAAAAAGAGGAACTTAAACACTGTTTAAGTTCCTCTTTTTTGTGTGCACCGGGCATGAGTAATAAAGTGTGGTTAAATTTCAACGCAGGCTTCATCGTGGATTGAGGCAAATTTATTTGAAAAGACGGAAAAATAGTTCTATCTGTTCTTAATAATATTAGAGATAGCTCTTTTATTCTTCAGAATTTTAGTTATACTGATGATGAGAATGAATTAAGGAGAAGATAAATGTGTTCGACATCGCTAAGTTAACACAAGGCAAAGAGCTATCAGAGTTAGATCAGCAACTACTTTCTTACATTTTGGAACACATGGATTGTGTGCTTCAAAAAGGCGTGCGCCAAATCGCTAAAGATAATTACACGTCCCCAGCTAGTGTCATTCGGTTATCAAAAAAATTAGGCTATACCGGATTTATTGATTTGTATTACCATCTTTTACCACTAGTCAATGCCGGGAATGATAGTGATAAAACAAAAGAAACGGACTTTTTTGATCTTGAAAGATCGTTAGTCTTGCAACATAATTCAATTGAAGATATGGATGCGTTTATTGAAAATGTTCTGTGTTTAGATGGGAAGTTTATTTTCATCTATGCAGCAGGTTTTTCTGCAATCACAGCAGAATATTTATATAAAAAGTTATTACTTTTGGGAAAGCAAGTAATTATTGCAACCTCACTTGATTCAGTCGGTGTTTTGGAAAACAATCTGAAGAATATCGGTGCCTTTGTGGCAATTTCCAAATCGGGAGAAACGCAAGGTGTGTTAGACAAAATGCATACTGCTAAAAAAGCAGGAGTGTATACAGTTTCCTTTACAAAAGAAACATCTAATCGTTTAAGTGAATACAGTGATTTGAACTTCAAAATTACCGATAAGCATAAACTGGATGATCGGAATTTACTTCCGAACACTTTTTTTCCATTCACTTTATTATTGATTGAATATCTACTCAGTGGCTATTTGAAAGGAATTAATGAAGTAAGAGATTATTCAGAGTTGGAATGATTTTAAAGGCATAATGTTAATGGTTATAGTCAGGTGTGCTATTAATTAATAGAGAACATAGTGTCTATGAGCTTTTAAATCGCGTTATTTTGATAAATAATTTATTTTTTGAAACGTGTTTCGTCTTAGAGAAACACGTTTTTTCTTCTTATGAAAGCCTTTTATTCCAGACAGCTTAAAGCTACACTTGAATTAACTTAAAAATATTGGAGGGAAAGAAATGAAAGAAAGAATAATGGATACGATGCAAAACTTTTCCAAAGCAATGTTTATACCTGTTTTAATTTTACCGATTGCGGGAATTCTAATCGCTATAGGGAATTTATTTACCAACGCACGTTTATTGGAAATTGTTCCTTTTTTAGATAATCCAGTTACAACTGGTTTTGGAACTATCTTGTCAGGCTCGCTCGTTTCAATATTAGTCAATTTAGGCTTGGTCTTTTCTGTAGGGTTGGCTGTCGGGCTAGCCAATAAGAAAAAATCAGAAGCTGGTTTTATTGCTTTACTCGGATACTTAGTCTTTATCAATGCGATGAATGGCTTCATGGGTATTCAAGGAATGTTGATTGAAGGAAATCTTCAGGGTACCGGGCAAACAATGGTGCTCGGCGTGCAAATACTGGATATGGGAGTGTTCCTGGGGATTTTCTTAGGGATCGTCACGGCGCTTGTACATAACCGCTTTGCTGATAAAGAATTCAACAATGCCTTTCAGATATATGGTGGGTCCCGATTTGTATTTATTGTATTGATTCCTGTTGTCGTTTTGTTAGCCATCTTGTTTACAAGTATTTGGCCATTTTTCCAATCCGGTATTAGCAGTTTAGGGATCCTGATCAACCAAAGTGGCAACTTCGGATTATTCTTATACGGTGCACTGGAACGACTGCTTATCCCAACGGGATTGCATCACTTAGTGTATACGCCATTCTTATACACTGAATTAGGCGGTATTGCTGAAGTGGGTGGCGAAATTTTTGAAGGAGCGCGTAACATCTATTTTGCAGAAATTGCCAATGCTGATGGCGGCTTACTAGCCCCAAGTGTCATTTGGGACGCTCGCGGAATTTCTAAAATGTTTGGTCTGATCGGTGCGTGTTTGGCTATGTATCATAGAGCTAAACCAGAAAACAAAGCAAAAGCACGGGCGATTTTAATTCCAGCTGCAGTGACTTCTTTCATTGCCGGGGTAACCGAACCTATCGAATTTGCCTTTATGTTTGTAGCACCTTTACTATTCGTCGTCCATGCAGGACTGAGTGGATTAAGTATGGTTGTATTGAATCTATTTAATGTTCGTGCTATTGGTCCTAATGGATTCATAGACTTCCTACTATACAATGTCCCTCTAGGAGTAGAACGTACAGGTTGGCCAATGTATATTGCAGTAGGACTCGTGTTCTTTGCAATCTACTATTTCTTATTCCGTTTCTTGATCTCCATGTTTAATTTTAAAACGATTGGACGAGAAGATGAGGGTGGGGAAACACGTTTGTACTCGAAAAAAGATTATCAAGAAAAGCAAGCTCAAGGTGATGAACCTGCAGGCGATTTAGGATTGGCGCAAACAATTATTGCTGCGTTGGGTGGAGATGAAAATATTCAGACAGTAAATAATTGCTACTCTCGCTTACGTTTAACATTGTTGGATCCAGATAAGGTCAATGAAGGACTCTTAACAGGCGAGACAGGTGCCAGCGGAGTTATGAAAAGAGGTCAGAATGTTCAAGTGGTATATGGCTTGCAAGTAAATAAAATTCGAAAAGCAGTCGATACAGTATTGAATCGTGAACCTGTAGAAGAATAAATGAAATAAAAAAAGTGAGGATGTAATATTTATGAAAAAGTTTTCTGTAGTCATTGCCGGTGGTGGCAGCACGTTTACGCCAGGAATCGTTATGATGATGCTAGACAATATGGACCGTTTTCCGATGCGTGAATTAGTTTTGTATGATAACGATAAAGAACGTCAAGCGGAATTAGGCGAAGCCTTAGAAATTTTGCTGAAAGAACAAGCACCAGACTTGAAATTCTCTTATACGACTGATCCAAAAGAAGCGTTCAGCGACAAAGATTTCTGCATGGCCCATATTCGTGTCGGGAAATACGATATGCGGGAAAAAGATGAGAAGATTCCTTTGCGCCATGGTGTCATTGGACAAGAAACGTGTGGACCCGGTGGGATCGCTTATGGTATGCGCAGCATTACTGGGATGATGGAAATCATAGATCATATGGAAACTTATTCGCCGGATTGCTGGATGCTAAACTATTCCAATCCAGCTGCCATTGTGGCAGAAGCGTGTCGTGTCTTACGTCCTGATTCTAAAGTGTTGAATATTTGTGATATGCCTGTGGGAACTTTGCGCAGAATGTCTCAGATCATTGAAAAAAATCCTGAAGATTTGGAAGTGCGTTACTTTGGGTTGAATCACTTTGGCTGGTGGACAAGTGTCAAAGACAAAGAAGGACATGAATATATCAATCAGATTCGTGAATACGTTGCGGAAAATGGGTACTTGACAAAAGTCGAAGTGGATAAGCAGCATATGGATCAGAGCTGGCAAGAAACACACAAGAAAGCAAGAGACATATTAGCAGTCAATCCGCATTATTTACCCAATACGTACTTGAAATATTACCTGTATCCTGACTATGAAGTGGCTCATTCCAACGCAGATTATACGCGTGCCAATGAAGTCATGGATGGACGAGAAAAAGAAGTCTTCACGGCGGCTCGCAATATTGTCAAAAAAGGAACTGCCGTAGAGGGCGGCTTCCACATCGATAGTCATGCATCCTTTATCGTTGATTTGGCACGTGCCATCGCCTTTAACACCCATGAACGGATGTTGATGATCGTCGAAAATAACGGTGCGATCGCGAATTTTCCAGATGACGCCATGGTTGAAGTGCCGTGTATCGTCGGAAACGACGGTCCGGAACCACTAACTCAAGGGAAAATCCCTGCATTTGAAAAAGCCTTGATGTTCCAGCAGGTGACAGTAGAAAAACTTGTTGTCGAAGCATATATTGAAGGTAGTTACCTGAAATTATGGCAGGCGCTCACATTATCGAAAACTATTCCGAGTGCGAAAGTGGCTAAAGATATCCTAGATGATTTAATTGAAGCCAATAAAAGTTACTGGCCAGAATTACATTAATTTTTACTGATGGATAGTGATAAGTCAGTTAAATAAAATAAGTAAAGGGCCGGGAATTTTCCGGCCCTTTACTTATGGAAAAATCAGAGGGGATAATCGAATCAGGCAGAATGAGATTGAATATAGTAGAAAATGTGGTGCCACAAATGGTAGTGGATATCACTTGAAATTGGTTTATAATGGCGTAGAAACGGAATGCTGTAATCAATAGGAGAGAAACTTAATGTATAGCAGCACGCTTAATATGATTTTGATATAGGAAAAGTAGCTAAGGTTTGGAATAATTGTTCTGTTATCAGCAACTGTTTGACTTCTCAACCTATAATGCACGTGGAGAAGAACTTAAAAGCGTAATCCATAGTTCGGAAAAAAAAATTTTTTCGTCGTTTCGAATAAAAACGCTTGCATTATCTGTATAGTATGATATTATTATTCTGTAATCGGTTACACATTCTAGGTTTCATTTTTTTAGGAATCCTAAACAGTAGTAATCGATCTAAGAAGATGATTGGATTCGAGGTAGGTGAAAATAATGGTAACAATTAAAGAGGTCGCAAAACATGCGGGAGTATCGGTTGCAACTGTTTCTCGTGCTTTAAATAAAAACGGGTATGTGAGCGAGAAAGCTCGGGAAAAAGTAGAAGCTTCCATCAATGAATTAAACTATTATCCCAATGAAGTGGCACGCTCTTTGTTTCAGAAAACGTCCAAAATGATCGGACTGTTGTTGCCGGATATTTCTAACCCGTATTTTCCGTTACTTATGAAAGGAATCGAAGAAAGTGCCCGTGAGAATGGGTACAGCGTGATTCTGGGTAATGTCGAAGAAGGCAGTAAAGCTGGGGATAATTACATGAGATTATTTGCACAACAAAATGTAGCGGGCGTCTTGTCAGCTGTCGAAGGAACACTTAGTCATCATCATCCCATGCCTATTGTTATGCTGGACCGGGTACTAGAGGGAGATGACTATGCAGTCTATACCAATGATGTTAAAGGTGGTATTCTAGCCGCTCAGGCTATTATTGATCGGAAGCCTGGCAAAGTATTGATTATTGCAGGACCTAAATCAGTTCCTGGAGCAATTGATCGCTTACTTGGTATTTTATCCGTATTGAATCCGACTGACGTTGAATATGAAATTTTTGAAACAGGATCGTATACAATTAAAGAAGCAGAAACGACTGCCAAAGAAATTTTTGATTTACATGGCAAGATGAATAGCATCATCGCGAGTAATGATTTGTTTGCTCTAGCAGTAATGAAAGAAGCACAACAGAGAGGTTATCAGATACCACGAGACATTCAGGTGATTGGGTATGACAATATCCCCTTTAGTCAATTAGTGTATCCGGGATTAACAACGATATCTCAGCCGGCCTTTCAAGCAGGATATCAAGCTGCAGATTTGCTGGTTCGCCGAATTAAGAAAGATACGATCAGTAACAAACGAATAAAGTTGGATCCTGAACTCGTCGTTCGAGATTCTTTAAGAGAAAGTGAGGAGTAATGAATGGTGAAAATCACAGTAGTAGGTAGTATTTCAACGGATTTTGTCATTGAGACAGACAAACGACCACAAGTTGGTGAAACAGTCGAAGGGAAAAATTTTTCCACTGCTTTTGGGGGTAAAGGAGCGAATCAAGCGGTAGCTGCCGCTCGCTTAGGTGCTGATGTATTTATGATAGGAACAGTAGGAAACGATACGTTCGCAGAAGAACTCCAACGGAACTTGAAAGAAAACCAAATTTTTTTAAATAATGTGGAACGGGTTACACATCTTCCTTCTGGTTCGGCAGTTATCACGATTCAAGATGGTGATAATGCCATTATCTATATTCCGGGAGCAAATAACGCGTTAACACCTGAACGAATCGCTATGGCGCGAGAAGATTTGAAAACGAGCGACTTGGTTGTTGTTCAAAATGAAGTTCCGGTGGATGCGATTGAAGAATTGGTTCGTGTCTGTACAGAAATGCAGGTTCCGGTATTATACAATCCCGCACCTGCAAGAAGATTGAGTGCTGAAGCTATTGAGAAGGTACGCTTCATCACTCCTAATGAAACAGAATTTTCTGTATTATTTCCAGGTGAAAAGATGGAAGAGGTATTGGAACGGTATCCTAATAAATTATTAGTTACGGCGGGATCTGAAGGCGTCTATTATCATGACGGGGAAAAAGTGAAGCTGGTCCCAGCGAACAAAGTGGTGCCTGTCGATACAACGGGTGCTGGCGATACGTTCAACGGGGCGTTTGCAGTCGCTTGGTCAAATGGATTAACTATAGAAGAAAGTATTCGTTTTGGTAATTTAGCGGCCTCGTTGTCCATTCAGAAGATGGGTGCCCAAACGGGTATCCCAACTATAGATGAAATGAAAGGAAGCGAGAAGTATGAAAAAGAATGGCATCTTAAATAGTGAAATCAGTAAGGCATTGGCGGATTTAGGTCATACTGATCAAATAATGATTGGAGATTGTGGTTTGCCTATTCCTGAAAATGTTAAAAAAATTGATCTGGCAATTGAAATTGGAGAACCTAAATTCATTCATATCTTGGCGGTCTTGTTAAAAGAAATGCAGGTCGAGAAATACATGTTAGCAAAAGAAATCAAAGAGAAAAATCCTGAACAATTAAAAGCCATCAACAAATTATCGGGTGAAATCGAAATGGAGTGGCTTTCTCATGAAGAGTTAAAAGTGAAATCACAAAAAGTAAAAGCAATAATAAGAACAGGCGAAGCTACACCGTATTCAAACATTATTTTACAATCTGGTGTTATTTTTTAGGAGGTGAATGCAGTGAAAATTCAAATGAAAGACATCGTAAAAAGTTTTGGTAGCAATAAAGTGCTTTTAGGTGTCAATATAGATATTAATTCCGGCGAAGTACACGCTTTGATGGGCGAAAATGGGGCTGGGAAATCTACTTTAATGAACATCTTAACCGGTTTACACAAGTATGATTCAGGAACCATTATAATCAATGGGGAAGAACGAACCTTTGAGAATCCGAAACGTGCCGAAGAACAAGGCATCAGCTTTATTCACCAGGAAATGATTACTTGGCCTTATTTAACGGTCTTGGAAAATTTGTTTATGGGACGAGAGAAGAAAACCAGCTGGGGTTGGATCAAAACAAAAGAAATGCGTGAAATCGCTCGTGATTTGTTTAAGGAATTAGGAGTGAATATTGATCTAGACCGTGGAATGCAAACGTTATCCGTAGGTCAGCAACAATTAGTTGAAATCGCTAAATCGCTGATGTCTAATGCAGAAGTTGTCATCATGGATGAACCGACAGCGGCTTTGACGGACCGTGAAATTAAAGTCTTGTTTACTACAATCAAAAAATTAACGGCGAAGAATGTAGCAATCATTTACATTTCACATCGAATGGAAGAGATTTTTGCCATCAGTGACCGCATAACCGTTATGCGAGACGGGGTCAGCGTAGACACGAAACCAACTGTCGAAACAGATACTGATGAAGTTGTTCGAAAAATGGTAGGACGAGATTTGGAAGATTACTATCCAGATATCAAAACAGAGAAGGGTAACATTCTATTTGAAGTGAAAGATTTGAGCGACGGTAAAGTTTATAAAAACATCAATTTTCACGTTCGCCAAGGAGAAATCTTAGGCTTCTCTGGGTTAATGGGTGCCGGACGAACAGAAATTATGCGTGGTATTTTTGGCATAGATAAATTAACTTCCGGACAATTATTTTTAGATGATAAAGAAATTGACGTTAAGTCACCTTCAGATGCTATTCGACAAGGTATTGGTTTCTTAACAGAGGACCGCAAAGAAGAAGGTTTGATTTTAGATGATTCATTGAGAGGTAATATTTCTTTACCATCGATCGAAGAATTTAGTCATAGCGGTTGGATAAACACGAAAGAAGAAAAAGATTTCGCGGATCTATTAATAAAACGGCTCACTGTGAAAACAGTAAGTGGGGAAGTCCCGGTGAAGACCCTTTCTGGAGGGAATCAGCAAAAAGTTGTCTTAGCTAAATGGATCGGTGCAGGTTCACGTGTTCTTATTCTTGATGAACCAACTCGAGGAGTCGATGTAGGTGCTAAACGTGAAATTTATGTCTTAATGAAAGAATTAGCTGAGCGGGGTGTGGGTATTATCATGGTATCAAGTGATTTACCTGAAATTATCGGAATCAGCGACCGTGTGATAGTTATCCACGAAGGAAATGTAGCCGGTGAAATGGATAAGGCAGATTTATCTGAAGAAAAAATTATGACGTTAGCGACAGGAGGATACAAATGAATACAGAAGCAAGCAACATAGAAAAGAAAAAAGAAAAACGGAGTGAGCTAATAAGGAAGTTAGGACCATTTTTCGCCTTGATTGTATTGATGATTTTTGTAACGATCATGAATCCTAATTTTATTCAAATGGGAAATATCCTAAATTTACTGCGACAAGTATCTATTAACGGATTGATTGCCTTTGGGATGACATTCGTCATTATTACAGGCGGGATCGATTTATCAGTTGGATCCACTTTAGCACTGAGTGGTGCGTTAGGTGCAGGTCTGATTGCGGGGGGATGGAGCCCAGTTATAGCAACACTTGCTGCTTTAATTATCGGAGCGCTCTTGGGTGCAGTGAATGGGACGTTGATTACTAAAGGAAAGACAGCTCCTTTTATTGCAACCTTAGCAACGATGACCATTTATCGTGGTTTAACTTTAGTTTATACAAACGGTAATCCTATAACAGGAATTGGTGGTAGCTTTTTCTTCCAATTTATCGGTAAAGGTTATCTCTTCGGTATTCCTTTTCCAGTTGTCTTAATGGCAATTGCTTTTGGTATTTTATATGTCATTTTACACAAGATGACATTCGGTCGAAAAACTTTTGCGATAGGAGGGAATGAAAATGCGGCTTATATAGCGGGGATAAAAAGTGATAGGATTAAAATAGCTGTTTACTCAATTTCTGGTTTGATGGCCTCATTAGCGGGTTTAATTTTAACTTCTCGTTTAAATTCAGCTCAACCAACTGCTGGTACGTCTTATGAATTAGATGCTATTGCAGCTGTAGTTTTAGGTGGAACCAGTCTTTCTGGTGGGCGTGGTCGCTTGTTTGGCACGCTTGTTGGTGCACTAATCATCGGAACCTTGAACAACGGCTTGAATTTAATCGGCGTTTCCAGTTTTTACCAACAAGTGGTTAAAGGGATCGTTATCATTATCGCCGTCTTGTTAGACCGTAAGAATGATTAATAAAAACGATAAATAAAATATAAAAAATTTAGGAGGAAATAAAAATGAAAAAATTAATCGCTTTGTTTGGAGCATCTGCATTGTTTTTAGGAGCTTGTGGTACAACTGGATTAGAAGGTAACGACACGGGAGATAATGGTGAGGAAGGCATAGAAAGTGTGGAACGTGACGAAATGGTCGTTGGATTATCGCTCTCCACTTTAAACAATCCTTTCTTCGTTTCACTGCAAGAAGGTGTCGAAACTGCTGCTGAAGCAGAAGGAACGGATGTCCGTACTGTAGATGCGCAAGATGATACAGCGAAACAATTGAACGACGTCAATGACTTGATTCAACAAGGCGTGGATGTTTTGCTTATCAATCCAGTTGATTCCGCAGCGATCGAACCAGCAATTGAATCAGCAAACAGTGCAGGTATACCTATTATCACTATTGACCGTTCAAGTGAAGGTGGAGAAGTAGTTACGTTAGTCGCTTCTAACAACGTAGAAGGTGGAGAAATGGCTGCCCAGCGTATTATCGATCTAGTTGGTGAAGGTGCAGTAACTGTTCAATTAGAAGGTGTACCTGGAGCTTCCGCTACACGTGAGCGTGGAGAAGGGTTCATGAACGTTGCAGAAGACGGATTGGACGTGGTGGATAGTCAAACTGCTAACTTCAATCGTTCAGAAGGTTTGACAGTTATGGAAAATATGTTGCAAAGCAACTCCGATGTTGAAGCAGTCTTTGCACAAAATGATGAAATGGCATTAGGAGCAATCGAAGCAATTGAAGCTGCTGGATTAGCAGATGATATTATAGTCATTGGCTTTGATGGAAACGATGATGCTTTAGCAGCCGTCGAAGAAGGACGCTTGGATGCAACCATTGCACAGCAACCAGACGAAATGGGTCGTATCGCAATGGAAACAGCCTATGAATATTTCGAAGGTGGAGAGATTGAAGAATACATTGCATCACCTTTAGAAATAATCATAAATGAATAAGTTCAAACAGAATAGTTAGATTACAAAAAAAGAACTCGTTTAAAATTACGAGTTCTTTTTTTGCATGTTTTTGTATAAATATGAATGGATTATGCGAAGCAAAATAATGTTATTAAAGAAATGAAGCAAGTCATATCTGATGACTTGCTTCATTTCTTTTGCTATTCTATAAATAATTAGTCTAGTGAAAGGTGAAAAATAATGAAACCTAAAATGCCTCCTAAACCTCCTAAACCTCAAATCGAGACAAAAGAACATGATGTCGATCCTGCTAAAGATTCAGATGTCATTGTAAAAGTCGGGGGATTTCGATTATATTTTCAAAATTACTATACGATCATTTCTTTAACTAACGATATAATTACTGGTGTACTATATTTATCAGGGAGCCTGGTTCAAACGTTCACAGAGCTTGAATTAGTGGGAAGCTATTTGTATATCTTTGCTAGTTTTTTCCTGCTCATGAGACCGATATTGAGAATTACACATAATGTTTTTTTCTACAAGGAAAAAGACTACAGAGAACAAGTATTAGGTGAAGATAATGAGAATGGAGAATCAAGTAAAAAAGATAAGCCGACGAAAGAAGTTGAAGTGAAAACTGATAATGGAGAAAGTGAGGACGAATCAGAAGAAATAGATAGTGGGAACAACGACTATTATTAAGAAAGCACTAAGAAAAACGAGTAGATGATCAATCTACTCGTTTTTCTTAGGCAGAGTCGTCAACAGCTAGTTGACGATGGATCTCAGCAAGTTCGATTTCACGAATTTTTCTTGGTAAGAAGCATCTGATCTCTTCTTCGTTATAACCAATCTGTAAGCGTCTGTCATCTAAAATAATTGGACGACGAATCAAACTAGGTTGTGCAGTGAATAATTCCAGTAATTCATTCATAGATAAGTCTTCAATATCAACAGATAAAGTTTGATACGCTTGTGAACGGTAAGAAATCAATTCACTCGTACCTTCTTCTGTCAAACTAAGTATCTGTTTGATCTCATTCTTAGTTAACGGTTCATGAAAAATGTTTTTTTCGTTAAATGGTAAGTCCTGTTCTTCTAACCATGCTTTAGCTTTTCTGCAAGATGTACAACTTGGAGATACGTATAATGTAATCATAAGTTATGACCCCTTTCAAAAGTCTCATTGAGAGTGTATGTACACAGGTTAAGATAATTAGAACATTGTGAACAATTTGTTACAATTACTATTTTAGATAGTTTTTTAAAAAAAGCAATAGGGTTCGACACTTTTTAGTCACATTTACACTAATTTAAAATAAGTAACCTTTTTGTCATATGTTTGTCACATTTGAATTTGAAAGTCAATTGTTTCTATCTGTGTAATTTTAGCATTATTCAAATAAAGAGTGTACAATTAAGATATATTAATATTTTTGGAGGGTTTACATTGAAAAAAATAAAATTAGGTCAATCAGATTTAAATGTTTCTGAAATCGCTTTAGGGTGTATGCGTATGGATAAGTTGAGTCTTGAAGATGCAGCTAAAGTAATCCAAACTTCCTATAATGAAGGTATAAATTTTTATGATCATGCTGATATATACGGAAAAGGAGAATCCGAAAAGCGTTTCTCACAAGCTTTAAAGAAAACATCTATTAAAAGAGAAGATATATTGTTACAGTCAAAAGCTGGGATTCGCTCTGGATTTTATGATTTTTCTAAAAATCATATTATTGAATCAGTAGAAAAAATACTCGATCGATTAGATACAGAATACTTAGATGTTTTTCTGCTCCATCGTCCAGATGCTTTAGTGGAACCAGAAGAAGTAGCAGAAGCTTTCGATATATTACACTCATCAGGTAAAGTAAAACATTTTGGGGTAAGCAATCATAGTCCGCTTCAAGTTGAACTGTTGAAAAAATATGTCAAACAAGATTTAATAGCCAATCAACTTCAATTGGGTGTGATGCATACAGGCATGATTGATGCGGGTGTGCACGTAAACACTAAAAATGAAAATTCAATTGATCATGACCGTGCTATATTGGATTATAGCCGTGTTCATAATATGACTGTTCAACCATGGTCACCTGTTCACAGTGAAAAAGGTGTCTTCTTGAATAATCCCGAGTATCAAGAAGTGAATGACAAACTGACAGAAGTTGGCGAACGATATGGTCTAGATAATGAAGCCATGTCCATTGCCTGGTTACTTCGTCATCCGGCTGAAATGCAAGTCATTTTAGGAACGATGACGCCAGAAAGAATAAAAAATTATTCCAAAGCATCAGGAGTATCTATAACACGCGAAGAATGGTATAGCATCTATCGCGCTGCAGGAAATACAGTACCTTAATTGGTTTTATTTCTTCTGTTCTAAAAATCTGACATCAGAAGAAATGAATGATATAATACAATTGTAAATTAACGAGAGGGGTTTTAATATGTTAGAAGATATCAGAAAAGCACTGTTGATTGGAGTTGGATCTACCGCCATAGCATTTGATAAAGCTGTTGAACAAGTAGACAAACTAGTCAGTCGTGGGAAGTTGACCGTATCTGAGGGTAAAAAATTAACCGAAGAATTGATACAGAAGAAAAACAGCACCCTGACATCACAAGATAAAGAAACACTCGAGGCGGTATTGCTGGAAATGAATGTGGCTCAAAGACAGGATATAGATGATCTAGAGGAAAAAGTAAAAGAACTGGAAAGAAAACTAGATAATAAATCTACTGATGCATAAGGTTAGTGGTGTTGATCATATCCTTGGTCAGCACCACTTTTTATCTTTTAGAAAGGAGGCAAGTCAATGAAAAGCAATCGGGAACGTTTAACAGAGATCGCCAGCGTTTTGGCATCTTATGGTTTTGGTCATATTTACCGTACACGTGTAAGGACGAAGCATAAGGAACAGGATGCAACAAACTTGCGCTTAGCTTTTGAAGAGCTTGGACCGAGTTTTATAAAAATTGGTCAGATCATATCGACACGTCAAGATTTATTGCCTCCGAGTTACATAAGAGAAATGTCCAAGCTGAGAGATGATGCCCCTCCTTTTAACTATTCCGAAATAGAGAGAATCTTTGAAGAAGACTTCAAGGAACCACTTTCAGATGTGTTTGAATGGGTCAATGAAACACCGATAGCCAGTGCATCTGTTGCACAAGTCCACAAAGCCAGAATGCTATCTGGGGAAGATGTCGTCATTAAGGTACAACGTCCAGAAATTGAAGAAAATCTACTTCGCGATATTAAATTGTTTTCACGTATTGTTTCTATGGCTCCGGAAGCAGTTAAGGAAATGCTGGTAGACGTTGAAGCAGCCGTTAAAGAAATTGAAGAAACGACAAAAAGAGAACTGGACTTTAGAAATGAAGGACAGGCACTCATCAAATTTAAACGATTAAATACTGAAATTGATGCTGTAGCGGTTCCAACACCTTATTTAGCGTATACGTCCAAGCGTGTTCTTGTCGAAGATCATGTGGAAGGAATTAGAGGTTTAAATCTTCAGGAAATAAGAAAAGAAGGCTATGTAAAAAAAGATATAGCAGAAAAACTAGTCTATTCGTTTTTATCTCAAGTATTTAAAGATGGGTATTTTCATGGAGATCCACATCCTGGGAATATTATTTTACGGAACAAACAAATTGTTTTCATCGATTTTGGGATAATCGGAGAGTTATCGGAAACGGTAAAAAATAATTTGATCAAAATGATGCGTGCCATAGTGTTTGAAGACATTGATCAGTTAATGAACTTATTGTTGCAGATGGCTATTACCAAAGAAAAGATTGACCGGTTTGCCTTTTCGGAAGATCTGCATGATTTTTATCAGTCTTATGTCTCTAAAAGTTTTGGTCAAATAAACTTAAGCATCTTCTTTTCAGATGTCCTGCATGTCACACGTAAATATAAAATGGTCATGCCCAATGATTTTATTTTATTGGCAAAATCATTAACCATAATTGAAGGTGTCGTAAGTGATTTGTATCCTGATATAAATATTATGGAGATTGCATCGAATTATATCAAGGCAAGTGACGATATAAAAATACTCGATTCATTTTCAGCTGAAAAATTAAAACTGAGCGCTTATCAATTAGCAACAGATTCGATTAAATTACCGTCTTCAATCAAGCGTGCTTTAGACACAGTTAATAATGGTCGACTTATGGTGCATATTGATTTAGTTCACTTTGAATCAAAATGGCGTGAAGTGAATAAGATGGTTAATCGGTTAGTGTTTGCGGTCATTATTGCAGCTCTAGTTTTAGCGTCAGCTATAATATTTGTGATGGCAGAAGCGACGGGTGTTTCGTTATTTGCTATTATTATATTTATTGGAGCAGGAATAATGGGATTGTGGTTACTGATATCGATCATCAAATCGGGGACCTTATGACGAAGGCAATCGGAATAAACGATTAAAAATTATAAATTAAATGACCGAAAAGAAAAGGAGTACAGCTGGCATGACTATCAAGAATAAAACGATAAAAATGGTCATGGCTACATTTATTTCAATACTTATTGCCCAGGCACTGAATCTTGAGTATCCTCTAGCGGCAGGAATCATAGCGATTTTAAGCGTTCTTGATACCAAACAGGAATCTGTTTCCACTGCGTTTGCACGCTTAGGTTCCACCATTTTAGCATTTCTTGTTGCTTCTATTGTTTTTTATGTTCTAGGTTATTCAGTCGTATCTTTCAGTTTATATTTACTGTTTTATGTGCCGATTGCCTATCGTTATAATCTTCAATCTGGGATTGCGCCTTGTTCCGTTCTTGTGACACATTTTGTCGTTGCTGAAAGCATTGCGTTATATTGGCAGGTGAACGGGTTATTGATAATGGCCATCGGGGTAATTGTGGCCGTTGGGTTTAATTTATGGATGCCCTCTTACGAGAAAGATCTTAATCAGAAAATTGATTTAATTGAAGAAGAATTACGTGAGTTTCTAGGTTTGTTTCATTCATACTTGCTCAAAAATACAGATCAGATTTCTCTTGAAACGAAAGCACGTAAATTAACAAAACTGCTGAATGAAACAGAAAAAACTGCTTTTATGGATTATGAAAACCATTTAACCAATAAAAATGATTATTACATTCGCTACACTCAAATGAGAAAACGGCAGCTAGATTTATCAAAAGTAATGATTCAAAATATAACCGCTGTAAAACTTGAAACTGAACAGAACAAAGTGCTGGCTCATTTATTTAATGAGATTGCTGATCAACTACACGAAAAAAATACAGGATTGACATTACTTGAACATATTTCCACCTTGTATCGATATTTTAGACAATCTGATTTGCCGAAAACTAGAGATGAATTTGAAAGTCGAGCGACCTTGTTTCAAATTTTAAGAGATATTGAACGCTTCATTGAAATCAAAAGAGATTTCTTTGTTTCTCCATCAGGATAAAAAAAGGCTACAAACAGAGAGTGATTGACTATACTAGTCAGCGTCTCTTGTTTGTAGCCTTTTTTATTGTTTATTCATCACGCATGGATATAGGTTTATCCAGTATTTCTTTGTAAATAACCGCCTGTTTCAAACTTTTTCTGTTGAATAAAGTGGATATCACTTTTTTCTCTGCAGCCCGATAAGGATCTTCTATCGTCACTACATCTTTGATCATTGGTTTGTTTTTTTGACGTATCGTGTCTCTTACTCTTGGTGTTCGAGTATATCTTTCTTCACGAACGGGACGATTATTTGTTTTTACAGGTTTCTGTTCGTTGCGTTTCGTTGTCTCGACCTTGTGTATTGGAACTTCCATCTTACTTGGATCTGTTCGATTTGCTTGAGTATTGACTCTCTTAGTAGCTTTGGTCAAGAAAGAGGCAACTGACGAAACGATAGCAAAAAAGATGAATAGTTGAATGAGCCATACAAATATGAAAGGCATATTTATCACTCTTCTTCTTTATTTGACTGACCAGATATAGATGTTCTCATTTCCGTATCAGCATTTACATTCTTCATTTTGTAGTAATCCATGACACCCATGTTTCCGCTTCGTAGAGCTTCTGACATTGCAAGTGGAACTTCAGCTTCTGCTTCAACCACTCTCGCACGCATTTTCTGAGTCTCAGCACGCATTTCCTGTTCTTGAGCAATCGCCATCGAGCGACGCTCTTCAGCTTTAGCTTGGGCAATGTTTTTGTCTGCTTCTGCTTGTTCTGTTTGGAGTTTTGCGCCAATATTTCTGCCGACGTCAACGTCCGCAATATCGATGGATAGGATTTCAAAGGCTGTACCTGAATCTAAGCCTTTACCTAATACTGTTTTAGAAATCATATCTGGATTTTCTAGAACATCGGAATGTTTATCAGCGGAACCGACGGTCGTAACGACACCTTCACCAACACGAGCGATGATTGTATCTTCACCTGCACCACCAACTAAACGTTCGATATTTGCTCTGACGGTAACTTTTGCTTTTGCGATGATTTCGATACCGTCTTTAGCAACTGCTGCAATGTCGGGAGTCACAATGACTTTTGGAGTAACTGACATTTGAACAGCTTCAAACACATTACGTCCGGCCAGATCGATCGCTGCAGCTTTTATAAAGCCTAAATCGATATCAGCGCGGTGGGAAGCAATGAGTGCATCAATAACAAGATTGACATTTCCTCCCGCTAAATAATGTGCTTCTAGATCATTTACAGATAAATCAAGACCAGCTTTAGTGGCTTTGATAAGCGGACGAATGATCGAATGGGGAGTGACTTGACGCAAACGCATACCGATTAAAGTACCGATACTGACTTTTACGCCTGAGAAATACGCTGTGACCCATAATCCCACAGGTACAAACCGAAGGAAAACACTTATCAATACTAATATTATCGCTGCGGTTATTATAACACCTATATATCCATTACTAATTAAATCCATAGTCATTTCTCCTGTCTATTTTTTTCTTACTGTTATTTTTGTTCCTGTGATTCTGGTTACGATTACTGATGCTCCTTTTGAAATGTGACCATCTGTGCTTAGTACGTCATAAAAAGTTGGATCATCACCAAAAGTCGCTTTACCAGATGGGCGCAGAGCAGTAGCCGCTATACCTTCAGCATCAACAGTTATTTTATCTTTTTCGACTGTTTCATCACTTGTCGAGATTGGCAAATTAGTCTGCAAAACGAGTTTGTTGACATTTGATAAAGAGTAGCCATTCTTGACAAGATAGATTATTACACCTGCCGTAATGACGACAGATAAACTCAAATCTCTAACCGTTTGGCCCAAATCACCGATGGTTAAATATAAACCTAATATCAGCAAGATAACTCCGAGAATACCTGCTATACCAAATTCTGGTACAAATATTTCGAAGACAATGAGCAATAAGCCGGCAGTAAATAGAACAATCGGCAACCATGTCTCAATTCCAATAAAATGAAAGTAGGCAGCCATACTGATCAGCGCTAAGCCAGCACCACTTTTGAAAAAGGGTGTGAGAATAGCAAAAACAATACCGATAAACCCTAAACCTAGCAGTAATCCTTCCATATAAATGAATCCTCCTTTCCACGTTTTCGTTAACGATCTTACATTGTCATCATACCATTTTAAGTAAGGGTTGTCATCGGTCTGAGGTCGGATTAAAGAATCATTATAAAAGAAGGATTGAAGACTATTCACAAGAGGAAAAATTTGGTATAGTAGGTTCAATAAGTTACAATAATGTTATAAAAGTTTCTACTCGAAATCTTATGTGAGTAAGATTTGTAAGCGATGTTTTCATTAAGGGGGATATTTATGAGTGAAGGAAAAGAAAGGTTAGAATACGATAATAATGATATGGAATCTTTTTATCTTTTTAACGAAGGGACACAATACGATAGTTACACTACTATGGGCTGTAATGAAGTTGAAAATGGATACGTGTTTACTGTCTGGGCACCTCATGCTCAAGCTGTTTATTTAGTTGGGGATTTTAACGAGTGGTCTGAATTAGATGAGATGCATAAAGTTGGAGAGACGGGGATCTTTACTTTAAAAGACATGAGACCTATACAAGGAGAGCGTTACAAGTATAAAATCATTCAGGCGGACGGAACTGCTGCTTATAAAATCGATCCATATGCATATGAATTTGAGGTCAGACCTAATGATGCATCGGTAGTTCGAGATTTACCAAACAAATCCTGGAAAGACGGCTTGTGGATGGCTAATCGTAAAAGGTTTGAAATTTATAATCGGCCTCTTAACATATATGAAGTACATTTAAGCTCCTGGAAACATCACGAAGACGGTTCCTGGTATACGATATCAGAATTGAAAGATGAGTTGATTCCATATGTAAAAGAGATGGGCTACACACATATTGAATTCATGCCTTTAATGGAACACCCACTCGATGCGAGTTGGGGATATCAAGCAACCGGATTCTTTGGACTATCTTCTAAATTTGGAACAATTGAAGAATTTCAGGAATTAGTAGAAATGGCTCATCTGGAGAACATCGGGGTCATCATGGACTGGGTACCGGGACACTTTAACCGTAATGCTTATGGTCTGGCTTATTATGATGGCACACCACAGTTTGAGTACAGCGACCCTAATCAAGGGAACAACAACCGTTGGGGAACATTAAACTTTGACTTAGGAAAGAACCAGGTCCGCAGTTACCTAATATCCAATGCTTTATTCTGGATAGAACAGTTTCACTTAGATGGACTAAGAGTGGATGCTGTCAGCAATATGCTTTACTTAGATTATGATCTTGGAGACTGGACACCGAATGATGAAGGGACAAATATCAATAAAGCCGGTGTAGAGTTTATACAGATAATGAATAAAAAGATTTTTGAGAGACATCCCGATGTGTTAATGATGGCTGAAGAAAGCACAGCTTGGCCAAAAGTGACACATCCCGTGCATGAAGGTGGCTTGGGCTTCAATTACAAATGGAATATGGGATGGATGAACGATACACTTCGTTTCTTTGAGATGGATCCATTGTTTAGAAAAGATCACTTCAATTTGATTACGTTCTCGTTTATGTATACGTTCAATGAAAATTATGTATTGCCCTTTTCTCATGATGAAGTTGTCCATGGTAAAAAATCGATGATGCACAAGATGTTTGGGGATCGTTATAACCAATTCGCAGGACTAAGAACTGTTGATTCATACCGAATGATGCACCCAGGCAAAAAATTACAATTTATGGGAGCGGAATTTGGACAATTTCTAGAATGGCGGTTTGACGAGGGATTAGAATGGAACAATTTAAATGACTCAATGAATGCCAAACATTTAGAGTTTTCGAAGCAATTGAATGCTTTTTATAAAGAACACAGGGCGTTATGGGAAGTTGATCATCGTTCTGAAGGCATTGAAATTTTACAAGCTGATAATTCAGAAGAAACTCTTTTATATTTTATCCGAAATGGAATTAAACCTAGAGATTTTCTGGTAGTGTTATGTAATTTTGTTCCGGTTGAAAGACAGAATGTAAAAGTTGGAGTCCCTTATAAAGGCCAGTACGAAGTGGTTTGGAACACCGAATGGCAAGCATTAGGAGGAACGTGGACAGATTCTCAAGGCGTTTTAAAAACAAATGAAGAATCAGCACACGGGAAAGATTATTCACTTGAACTGATCTTACCTGCACTAAGCGTCGTAGTACTTAAACCAAAACGCGTGTATGGCGTACCAAAAAACGAATAACATACAGCAATGATATTTTAAAAAAAATCAGTTATAAGGAGGGAAGGAAGGTCAATAGACACTTCCGAAGTATAATGAAAACTGAAACAGTCGCAATGATTTTAGCCGGAGGGCAGGGATCAAGACTAGGCAAGCTGACTAAGCAAATAGCTAAACCAGCTGTACCTTTTGGTGGTAATTACCGAATTATCGATTTTGCTTTATCGAATTGTGCCAATTCTGGATTTAATACTGTAGGTGTAGTCACTCAATATCAACCACTCATATTAAATAATCATGTGGGAGATGGATCAAGCTGGGGATTAGACAGACATAACGGAGAAGCAACCATTTTACAACCTTACTCAAGTATGGAAGGTGAAAAATTCTTTAAAGGGACTGCTCATGCTGTTTATCAAAATATCGATTTTATAGACCAAAAAAATCCTGATTATGTGGTCATTCTTTCAGGGGACCATATTTATAAAATGGATTATCAAAAAATGTTGGATTATCATAAAAAACAGAAAGCTTCACTTACTGTAGGTGTCATGCCAGTACCGTGGGAAGAGGCTTCAAGATTTGGCGTAATGAACACAGATAAAACGGATAGAATTATTGAATTCCAGGAAAAACCTGAAAACCCTAAATCAAATCTGGCTTCAATGGGTATTTACATTTTTGACTGGCCTACGTTGAAAAAATATTTGGTGGATAATCAGGCAAAAAATAGACAGTTAACTGATTTTGGTCACAATGTTATTCCAACTTACCTAAGAAATAATGAATCTATCTATGCCTATTCTTTTGAGGGATATTGGAAAGATGTAGGGACCATTGAAAGTCTCTGGAGTGCCAATATGGAGTTCTTAGATCCTGGTCATGAACTTGACATCAGAGATAGAAACTGGCGTGTTTACTCTAAAAATCCAAATACGACACCCCAGTTTTTAACATCTTCTGCAAAAGTGACGGACTCAATGATTACAGATGGTTGTTATATTGCTGGTGAAATCAATCATTCGATTTTATCTCATAACGTTAAGGTAGGGAAAAATTCAGTGATTAAAGATTCGTTCATCATGCCAGATGTCGTTATAGGTGAGAATGTAACCATTGAAAAAGCAATCATAGGAGAAAGTGCACATATTCATGATGGTGTCGAAATAATTGGAACTGAGGACAGTATTGAAGTTGTAGGTTATGATGAAGAAGTAGGAGGCTATTCAGATGAGAACTAAAGTTGCGTCTATTCTAAATTTAGTGGAAAATGATGAAAAACTTAAACCGTTAACAAACAGAAGACCATTGTCAGCATTGCCGTTTGGTTGCAGATATCGTTTGATTGACTTTCCGTTTTCAAGCTTGTCCAGTATAGAAGCTGTCTCAGCGGCCTTGTTCATTTCGGGCTCCGGCCATTCTCTATACGACCATATCAGATCGGGAGCCACATGGGGACTTGAATCTTCCGTTGGAGGAGGCGTCTTTACTCATTCACATATAGAACTCAAGTCACGACTGGAGGATTCTGAGAAATACACTGAGAATTATTATGAAGACCATTACAAATATGTTTCTCACTCACATGCCGAGTATGTGGTTTTGATGGGCTCCAGTATGCTATCAAATATTCGTTTAGATTCGTTGATTCAATTTCATAAAGATAAAGAAAGTAATGTTTCAGTCATTTATAAAAAAGTGAAAAGAAATGAATTGATCGATGATTCGATTTACTCTTCTTTAGCAATGAGTGAAAATAACAACGATCGCGTAGAAGGTTACCGTCCTGTAACAGAAATAGAAGATGGAGACGAATCATTATTCTTGAATATGGAAATGATGATTCTATGCAAACAAACCTTTTTAGATTATTTGTTCAAGGCAAAACAAAAAAACATGGATATAACGGTAAAGAACTTCATTCAGTTTACTGTTGAGGCAAATAATCCGATTTATGGCTACGAATATACAGGTTATCTAAAAGTGATTGAGGATATTCCTAGTTATTTCGAGGCTAATATGGATATGTTGAATGAAGATAACTTTAATGCGTTGTTCTATCGAGCCAATCCAGTACTTACAAAACCTAAAAATTCAGCACCAACGTACTTTGGCGACACCGCTATCATTGAGAACGCTCAATTTGCTAATGATTGTGAAGTTTATGGAACAGTTAAAAATTCGTTGATCTTCCGCAAAGTTTTCGTTTCCAAAGATGCACAAATTGAAGATTCTATTATCATGCAAGATTCCTATATTGAAGAAGGCGCGCATTTAAAATATGTCATCTTAGATAAACACGTCTATGTCAAAAAAGGAGCTAAGTTGGAAGGTACGCGTGAGAACCCAATCGTCGTAGCTAAGAACAGCGTGATTTATTCGGAAGGGAATATAGAGGAAGGGTGAATAAAAAAATGAAAATATTATTTGCTGCTTCTGAGTGTGCACCTTTCTTTAAAACAGGGGGCCTCGGTGATGTGATGGGATCTTTACCGAAAGAGCTAGCTGCAAATGGTCATGATGTTCGTGTCGTATTGCCCTACTTCGTTCAAAAACTGGATAAGAAAACACAAGAAAAGCTGGAACATGTGACTGATTTTACTGTAGGAGTAGGTTGGCGACAACAGTATTGTGGTATAAAAAAATTAGTGAAAGAGTCTGTGACCTACTATTTCATTGATAATCTTTTTTATTTTGATCGTCCCAATCTTTACGATTATGGTGATGACGGTGAACGTTTTGCTTTCTTTCAGCAGGCTGTTATAGAAATGCTGGAAAAAATCGATTTTATCCCTGAGGTCTTGCACGTCAATGACTGGCAGACAGCCATGATTCCAGTACTGCTTAAAGATAAGTATGCCTGGATCAATACCTTGAAGGATATCAAAACCGTTACAACGATTCACAATATACTCTTCCAAGGCGTTTATGATCAGTACGTCTTATCCGATCTATTTAATATAGGATATGCTGCTTTTCATGAAGAAGGTCTGAAATATGGCGATAAGGTATGTTGGCTAAAAGGAGCTCTATATTATTCCGACTTAGTAACTACCGTTAGTCCGACATATGCTGAAGAAATTCAAACACCTAAATTTGGTTATGGTTTGGACAGTGATTTGAGAAGAATCAAGTACAAGCTTGTAGGCATATTAAATGGTATTAATTATGATACTTATAATCCTGAAAAAGATGAATCTATACCCTATCAATTCTCTGCAGAAGATTTAAGTGGAAAATTAAAGAATAAAAAGGCATTGCAGGCAAGAGTGGGGTTACCTGAAGAGGCGGATATAGCTTTGATTGGTGTCGTTACAAGATTAGATGAACAAAAAGGTGTTCAGCTTATTGTAGATGCTATGGAAGAGCTGCTTAACTTTAGGAATGCACAATTTGTCTTGCTTGGAACGGGTAAATCATATTTTGAAGATGGCTTTAAACACTTTACTAGAAAATATCCAGATAAGTGTCAAGCAATTATCGATTTTGATAATGAACTGGCTCAATGGATATATGCAGGGGTCGACTTTTTCCTAATGCCTTCAGAGTTCGAACCATGCGGTTTGTCACAGCTCAATTCATTGCGTTACGGCACAGTGCCTATCGTACATGAAGTCGGTGGCTTAAAGGATACGATCGAGCCTTACAATGAATTTACAGAAGAGGGTAATGGCTTTAGTTTTCACGATTTCAATGTGAAAACCATGCTCGATACCATCGACAGTGCCTTGAAAGTCTACTACGACAAACCAGATAGTTTTGAATTGTTACAAATTCGTGGAATGACTGAAAACAACAGTTGGGAAAAATCAGCTGAAAAGTATATCGAACAATATAAACACTTAGTTTATTAATTAAAGAACTCGAATGATTAGCTTCGTGCCGATCGTTCGGGTTCTTTTGTGGGGGAAAGTGACATAACTGTCAATTAATACATGATTAACACTTATGATGAAAGTGTTGAATAAATAGGCTTTTAATTAGACGTTTTATTTAAAAATCAGAAGATGCGTTGTTCAGCGTATCTTTTCTTATCTTTACCATTAAGGTATAATTATTATCAACACATGGAGGAATGCATATGTCATTAACAGTTGAAGAGTTTATAAAAGATTTTAAAGTTCAATTTCAAAGTTTGTACGCTTATTCTTATGAAGAGGGTTCAACCGAACAACAATATAATGCACTCGGTTTGTATGTAAAAAATTATTTGTCTGGTGATTGGAAAGAAACACGTGAAAAATATGTAAAAAATAGTGTAAAGCAAATTTTCTATTTTTCTATGGAATTTCTTCCTGGACGACAATTAAAAAATAATGCCTATAACTTAGGGCTGCTCGATACGATCAAAGAAGGATTAAGTGAAATGGGCTTGTCATTCGAAGAACTAGAAAAAGCCGAAGCTGATCCAGCATTAGGAAACGGCGGATTAGGACGTTTAGGTTCCTGTTTTATGGATTCACTTGCTTCTTTAGGCATCCCCGGAAACGGGAACGGTATTCGCTATCAATATGGTTTATTTAAACAGAAATTTGTTGATGGCTACCAAGTCGAATTGCCTGAAAATTGGCTGCGTTATAGAAATGTCTGGGAAACACGTAATGTCAAATCAACCTGCATGATTAGATTTGGCGGGAATGTTTGGTTAGAAGAAAATCACTTAGGGCATTTGGAAACGAAGTATGAAAACACACTGAATGTTTTAGCGGTGCCATACGATACGCCTATGGTAGGTTATAGAAATAACGCAGTAAACAATCTCAGGTTATGGTCCGCAGAGATTCCAGTTGAAGAAGAAGATAATTACCACACACTGGAAGCAACGGAACCGATCAAAGAAATTACGCAAGTTTTATATCCAGATGATTCAAATTACGAAGGCCGCTTACTCAGATTAAAGCAAGAATACTTCATGGTTTCAGCAGGCGTGCAATCTATTTTGCGTCATTTCAGTAAGTATAATATGCCTAGGAAAAATATACCTGATAAAGTAGCAATACACATCAATGATACGCACCCTGCTTTAGTTATTCCAGAGATGATGCGCATATTACTAGACGAAGAACATTTATCCTGGGAACAAGCATGGGAAATTACATTCAAGACATGTAGTTACACCAATCACACGATTTTGCGTGAAGCTTTAGAAAAATGGCCAATAGATATGATGAAGGACCTATTGCCGCGTATTTATATGATTATCGAAGAAATCAATCGACGTTTTGTTGAAACAACATCGCCTCTTTATGGCGAAAGCATAACATGGCAAACAGCGATCCTTCAAAACGGGGTAGTCAACATGGCCCACCTTGCAGTCATAGGAAGTCACAGTGTCAACGGTGTAGCTAAGTTACACACAGAAATTTTGATGAATGACGTATTGAAAGATTTCTTTGAACTTTATCCTGAACGTTTCAACAATAAAACCAATGGAATTACGCAAAGACGCTGGGTCCATCTTTCGAACCCGGGATTAACTCAACTTATTGATGAGAAAATTGGTGAAGAATGGAAGAAAAACCCTTCAGAATTAAAAGTGTTCAAAGGCTTTGAAAAAAGCAAAAAAACACTTAAAAAATTAGCTGAAATCAAACTTGAGAACAAACAGCGATTGGCGGAGTATATTGAAGAAGTCAAAGGAATCAAAGTGAATCCTGAAGCCTTATTCGATGTGCAGATCAAGCGACTGCATGCGTATAAACGCCAGCATATGAATATGTTGCATATTCTTCATCGTTATCTGGAAATTAAACAGAATCCGGATACAGACTTTGTGCCTCGGGTATTTATTTTTGGAGCCAAAGCGGCACCTAGTTATGTTTACGCAAAACAAATCATTAAAGTGATTAATTCATTAGCCGATTTGGTCAACAACGATCCTGATATAGGAGATAAACTTAAAATAGTTTTCTTTGAAAATTATGGCGTTTCACTAGCCGAAAAAATAATCCCGGCAGCTGATGTTAGTGAACAAATCTCACTTGCTAGTATGGAAGCTTCAGGAACAAGTAATATGAAATTAATGGCAAACGGCGCACTGACGTTAGCCACACTGGATGGTGCCAACATCGAAATCAGAGATTTTGTTGGTGAAGAAAACATGTTTGTTTTTGGTTTATCCAGTGATGAAGTATACGCACTGAAAGCAGCTCAAAATTATAGTTCAAGATATATCTATGAATCTAACGATAGAGTTCGACGTAGTTTAGATGCCTTAAGAGATGGGACGATTCCCGGACTGCAAGGGGAAGGCAATGCTATTTTTGAATCGCTCGTTCATTTCAATGATGAATATTTTGTCTTGAAAGATTTTGATTCCTATGTTGAAGCACAGGAGAAAATTGATGAACTTTATAAAGACCAGAAAGAGTGGACAAGAAAATCACTCTTGAATATTGCCTCATCCGCACCATTTTCAGCAGACTATACAATCAAACGTTATGCGGATGATATTTGGAAAGTGAAACAATGCGGGGACCTAAACAATAGTGTCCAACCCCTTGATGAACCTATTGGGTAATCTTTTCTAGTAACATGGAACATTTTTTACAGTAACTCAAAAAACAGAGTAGAGATTTTCTCTACTCTGTTTTTTTATCCGAATTTTCAAAAAAGTATGCGGATGTAATGCCAAATCATACGAGTTTTTGCAGTTGTAAACTGTGGGTTATTATCGAGACGGGGTTTGTCGATTCGGTTATCACTTTGATCTTACATGTATAAATAATCGAGGATTTTTTTTAGCCCTGAGCCACATCACACTATCGATAGGCTTTGAATAACCGATGAGGTTTTTTAGAGAAGATATCAGTATAAGAAAAAGGACGGAACTAATGTCCCGTCCTTTTCATATGTTTGTAGTTTTGATTATCCTAATATCGCGAAGTAGCCTATGACCACAAGACCGACTATAATGCGATACCAGCCGAACACGCTGAAATCATTTTTTCTAATGTAGTTCATCAAGAATTTAATCGCAAAGATTGAAACGATGAATGAGAAGAGACAGCCCACAAGTAAAATGATCAATTCTTCCGGTGTAAAACTAAAGCCGAATCCAAGTAATTTAATTAGGCTGGCTCCAAACATGACAGGAATAGACAGGAAGAATGAATATTCTGCAGCGATAGGTCTAGCTGCCCCAATTAAAATAGCTCCAACAATGGTTGCCCCAGAGCGTGATGTTCCCGGTATGAGTGCCAGTACTTGGAAAAAACCGATCATTAACGCGACTTTATAGGTCAACTGTTCCCAAGTCTCGATTTTCGGCACTTTACCTTCATTTCGTTTTTCAATAATTATAAAGGCAATACCGTAAAAGATCAGTGCGACAGCCACCGTCTGCCAATTGTAAAAGACGTCGTTAATGACGTCTTCAAATAACAAGCCGAAGAAAGCAGCAGGTATGACACCGATGACGACTTTTAACCAGATGTGCCATGTTTCTTTTTTTTGGTTGTCGGTCTTGTCAAAGTCAAACGGGTTTAGCTTTCTGAAAAAGATGATTACCACCGCAAGTATTGAAGCCAGCTGAATAACAACTAGAAACATCTCTTTAAACGCATCACTGGTATTTAAAACTAAAAACTCATCGACAAGAATCATGTGACCTGTACTACTAATAGGTAACCACTCTGTGATCCCTTGTACAATTCCTAAAATGATTGATTTAATAATTTCTATGAACACTCAAATAACTCCCTTTGTAAAAATTTATTAGCTTTCTAATAATATCGAACTTATGGTAAAAATGCAATAAATTATCGATAATTTAATATAAAATTCATTTTGGTTCAAGATTTCCCTTAAGTATGCTATGATTAACGGTAAGATAGCAACTATATATAAGCAATAAAAGACCTAAATTAAAAGAAAGCAGGGAAAAATATGGGAATGTTTGATTTTCTAAAGGGAAAAAGTAAAGAATCGAAAGATCCAAATGCAACGTTGAGTAGTCCAGTGAATGGCAAGGTGATTCCAATTGAGGAAGTAGAAGATCCAGTCTTTTCTCAAAAAATGATGGGAGACGGCTTTGGCATTATTCCAAGTGATGGTGATGTTTATTCTCCAGTATCAGCTAAAGTTGTAAGTGTATTTCCTACACAACATGCTGTTGGTCTCGAACTAGACAACGGTATCGAAGTTCTTGTCCACATAGGCATAGATACAGTAGAACTCGAGGGTGGTCCTTTTGATACCTTAGTTAAAGAAGGCGACAGAGTTACACCTGAAACAAAAATATCGACAGTTGATCTTGAAGGCTTGAATAAAGCAGGCAAGAAAAATACCGTTATTGTGGTCTTTACGAATATGGATCAAGTCAATGATTACACATTAAATATAACAGGTGAAACAACCAGAGGTACTGAAATCGGTACCGTTTCTTCAAAATAAAACAGCATTTAAAAAGCGTCCTTGGATACTGAACTGGTCCCTGTCTACTTGACAGAGAGCAGTTCATACAATCCAAAGACGCTTTTTTTAATTTGTGGGTCGCTTAAATGAAAGGATATCGCCTAATGTAGAATAATCCAGACCGGATAATCGAGCCATAGGATCCAATTTATCAGCCAGAATGTAATCTCTATCTGAATCAAACACCTCTTTATCAAAGTGGAAATCGGTCACTTTCAAGAGAAAATGATCCGTAACAATCTCGCCGGATTCGTTTTTTATGGGAACATATTGATATAAAACCGTCTCGAATCGAATCAAGGCTTCTTTAATGCCAGGAACTTTAACCGTTTGGCTGTCGACTAAATGCAGATTTGTTCGTTCCAGTTCACTTTTATCTGGAGACAGAGGCGCAGATGTTTCGTTCATTGCTTCGGTGAGTGGTCGGCTGACGATATGAACAACTGCTTCTTTTTGATTTAATATATTGTTAGCTGTGTCTTTTGATTTTTCATCTGTTCTCAAGATGGAGACAGAGAGTAAAGGTACTTGGTTGGAAGCAACACTGAAAAAACTAAAGGGAGCAAGATTAATAATGTTACCTGATTCATTAAGTGACGTTATCCAGGCTATAGGCCGTGGGATTACGCTACCTGTTAAAAATTTGTATTGCTGCTTCAGTGATATGTCACTTGTTTTATAATGATGCATAATTGACTCCTTCAATGGTTTGATGAAACTTAACTCAAACCTATTTTTTAAGATTCAAATTGGACACAAATAACTTCAGGGGCATAAACATCTTTTTGCACAAGAGTGAGTGTCCCGTTTTCTTTATTTCTTTCAAACAATGATAAATTATCAGAATCTTGATGACCAACCACGATAAAAGACTCAGAGGGATCAAGATTAAAATCACGAGGTATTTGTCCTTCGGTTGACGTGTAATTAACTAAGGACAAGGTCCCGTCTTCAGCTACTTTGTATGTGACAATAGAGTCATGTCCGCGATTTGATGCATAAACGAACTTACCATCAGAAGATACGCGGATCGCAGCGCCACCATTAAATGTGTGATGATCCTCTGGTATAGATGAAATGGTTTGAATAGGACTCAGAGTTCCAGTTTTGCTGTTATAGCTGAAAACCAAAATATCACTACTTAATTCCCCTACTACATAAGCGAAACGGTTGTTGGGATGGAACGCTACATGTCTGGGACCTGTTCCTGGAGTAACGGAGATGATGTCACTGACAGTTAACTTGTTTTCTTCGTCGAGAGTGTACACCACTACTTCATCGGTACCTAAATCACAGGCAATTAAAAACTGTCCATCAGGTGCGAGGTCGAAATAATGTGCATGAGGTGACTTTTGATTCTCATGGACAGATTTCCCTGAATGTATATTTTTATCTAGTAACGATAATTGACCTTCTGGTGATACCTGGTACACACATACTTCACCTTTATGGTAGTTGGCAGTATATACTTGATTTCTAGTCCGGTTATATGCGATATAACAAGGCGGTGCGCCTTCTTCGAACAAACTATCTACTTCAGTATATAAACCGTCTGTGCTTTTCTTGAAAGATTTAATGCCCCCTTTTCCATCAGGAGATTTTGCAATTGAAAAGAGCAAACTGTAATCTTTATTTCCGGTAAGATAAGTGGGGCTCTCTACAGGTACTTCTTCTTTTAAGTGTTTTAACTTTTTTTCTATTTCATCTAATTCTATGCTATATATACCCTTACTTTCTCTTTTAGTATACGTACCTAGCAAGATTTTTTGATTCATTATTATTCCTCCTTAAATCGATTCAATTCACTTAAATAGTATAACAGATTTAAGAAGAAGGATACAAAAGAGACTGCTCTATTTTGGTCGGGGTATATTTGTTCCTTTCAGCCTAGGTTATATGCTAAAATATAACTAATTAGCAGGAAGTAGGAGTGGGTGAAAGATGTGGAAAGTGAAGAGAAAAAGAAAAACACTGAACAATGGTACAAGACTTGGTTTTGGAAGCAGATTTTAGATAATAAATTTGTGACGGTCCTTTTGATCATCTTTCTTTTAGCAGTAAATATTTATATGATTACCAGTATTTCTTTTATATTTGAACCGATTACAATAGCATTTAGCATTATTGGACCACCAATCGTTTTTGCTGTTATCTTTTATTATCTGCTTACGCCAGTGGTTGACTGGCTAGAAAAGAAACGGTTTTCTAGAAATTCTGCTATTGCGTTCGTTTTTAGTATTGTTATTCTTCTCATAATAGGTGGAATGAATTATCTTGTTCCAATTATTCAAATGCAGGTTGCTTCACTCTTAGAAAGCTGGCCGTCTTATTGGTCTAATTTTATTGGCCAGATAGAATCTCTTTTTAATACTCAGGCCCTGTCAGAATTTATGAATGAAAATGGTGAAACCCCCTTTATTGAAACAGTCACGAATCAAATGTCAGCTGTTTTAAATGCAACTGTTGGTGGGATTGGCAGTGTTATCGGGATAATTACTCGTCTGTTTATAACGCTGTTTACCACGCCGTTTGTTCTATATTACTTACTTAAAGATGGGAAAGAAGTTCCACATAAAGCTTTAAAATTCATACCTACTAAAGCGAGACCAACGGTTATTAAGCTTTTAACAGATTGCAACAGACAAATAAGCTATTATGTTAGGGGACAGCTGATTGTAGCTATATTTGTCGGGATAATGTTCTGGATTGGTTTTACGCTGATAGGATTGGATTTTGCTTTGACATTAGGCATATTTGCAGGCTTATTAAATTTAATTCCTTATCTGGGCTCTATTATCGCTACTATACCTGCTCTCATTATAGCTGTGGTCGATTCACCGTTTATGCTGTTAAAAGTCATCATTGTTTTTGGAATTGAACAGTTACTGGAAGGACGCGTGATTTCTCCTCAGGTTTTGGGAAGTTCATTGAAAATTCATCCCGTCAATATTATTTTTCTGTTGCTTATTGCGGGTCGTTTATTTGGACTGATAGGTGTCGTTTTTGGGATACCAGGCTATGCTATCATCAAAATAGCTGTCTCAATGTTCTTTGAATGGTATAAAAAGTATTCAGGTCTTTATGAAAACGAAGATGAAACAGCAGAAATATCAAGTGAAATAATTAAAACAACTAAATAAACTGACGTTTTAATTCCTGGAAACTGGAATTAAAACGTATTTTTTTTTTTAGAAAACACTCTTGCTTAATGACATGCTGTCACATATAATGATATAATGTGACAACTCGTCATTTTTATATTTATAGAAGGAGTTTACGATATGCCGACACAAACATTTTTCAATTTACCTGAAGATAAGAAGAAACGATTAATAGCTGGAGCAATGAAAGAGTTCTCGGCCAAGTCTTTAAATGAAGCATCTATTTCAAATATCGTAAAAAATGCTAAAATTTCTCGAGGAAGTTTTTATCAATATTTTGAAGATAAAAAAGATTTATATTTCTTTTTGATTGGGAAATTCCGTTATAATTATCGCAATTTGATGTTTAAAAGTTTTACGGAAAAAGATGGGGACTTCTATGAAGGATATAAACTATTCAGTGAGAAATATATAAAATACATTATGGAATCTGAAAAGTTTGGATTTTTCGAAAATATGTATTTACACATGAATTATCAGATAAATCAAGAAGCCCGCGTGGATTTCAAGCAGACGAGTTCTCATAAACTACCTGACGGTAAACGCATAGTTGATGTTGTAAAAAGAGATAATCTTAAAGTGACGTCTGAAACAGAACTTATTGATGTTTTAAAATATATTTTAAGCATGCTGAATGACACGATCATGGAAGGTTTCTGGGAAGAATTATCTGTTAGTGAAACTCAGATTTTATTTTCAAAACGATTGGAATGGATTACTTATGGTATTGCCATTTCCGATAAGAAAGAGGAGAGCGAATGATTAGATTAGCGAGATGGATGAATCCGTGGCGAATATTATTAAGTTTGATATTTTTAGCCATACAAGTTGTGGGCATGTTAGCCTTGCCCACGTTTACGGCCAATATTATTGATTATGGTGTTGCAGAAGGAGATATAAATTACATCATACGAACAGGTTTTATTATGCTAGCCTTCACGTTGATCACGATTGTTGCGGCATTGATAAATGTCTATTATGCAGCAAAAGAATCACAAGGTTTAGGAAATAAGATCCGCAGAAAAATTTATACTATGGTGACTTATTTCACTAATGAAGAAATCGATAAATTTGGAACGTCTACATTGATTACGCGAACAACGAATGATGTCATGCAAATTCAGTTTGTTATGATGATGATTTTGCGTATGATGATGCTGGCTCCTTTTCTTGTTATTGGGGCGGGGATTATGGCTTATATAAGAGAACCTCAATTAGCTTTTGTATTCTTAGTCTCTATGCCAATTCTAGGTCTCTTATTATTAATTATTCTGAAATCCACGAGTCCTATATTTAAATCCATGCAATTGAAGACTGACAGACTCAATAAAGTCTTCCGAGAAGGTTTAACGGGGATTCGCGTGATCCGTGCATTTAATAAAGACGAGTATGAGAAAGAGCGTTTTGATGAAGCCAACTGGGACTTTGCTGCGACGTCGATCAAGGCTTATACCCGCTTAGCGTTCATGATGCCCTCAATGATCTTAGCGGTAAGTATAACCAATATTATGATCATCTGGTTTGGTTCTCAATTAATCAGCATAGGTGAGATGCAAGTAGGGAATTTAATCGCTTTTATGACTTATGCCATGCAAATTCTTATTGGTGTCTTTATGGTTTCGATGGTCCTGTTTTTTCTGCCGAGAGGACAGATTGCTGCCGCTCGTGTCATAGAAGTATTAGATACGCCCAATATCATTAAAGATCCCACGAATCCAACTAAATTAAATATAGAACAAGATGCTTCATTACGCTTTAATCATGTTAATTATCGTTACGACGGAGCCGAGAAACTTGCGCTCAAAGATATTGATTTCACTCTGAAAAAAGGAGAGAGATTAGCAATCATTGGAGGAACGGGTTCTGGAAAAACAACGTTAGCCAATTTAATTCCTCGCCTCTATGATGTCGAGAGCGGAGCGATAGAGGTCAACGGTATTGACATTAAAAATGTCAAACAAGGAGAGCTGCGTCAACTTATCGGTTTTGCTCCTCAAAAGGCAGTCTTGTTCTCCGGGACTATTCGCGATAACTTGAAATATGGTAAGCCGGATGCCAATGATGGTGAAATATGGCATGCATTGGATATAGCTCAGGGAAAGGACTTCGTATTGGGGTTGTCGGAAGGGCTAGATTCTCGTGTTGAACATGGAGGAGGAAACTTCTCTGGCGGTCAAAGACAACGTTTAAGCATTGCTAGAGCACTGGTAACTGATGCAGCTATTCTAGTTTTTGATGATTCTTTCTCAGCGCTCGATTTCAAGACAGATGCGTTGCTGAGAGAAGCGCTGGCACCAGCAACAAAAGACGTAGCTGTTGTCATCATTGCTCAACGCATCAGCACCGTTATAGATGCCGATGAAATCATCGTGCTGGATAAAGGCACCATAGCCGGTAAAGGCACACATGAAAAATTAAAAGCAACCAACAAGGTTTACCAGGAAATAATGGAGTCTCAGCTGAAAGGAGAAGACATTTAATGAAAGACAGTGAAAAAAGTGCGGCTCACTTAAAAGCTAAAAAAGCAAAAGATTTCTGGGGAACGATCCGCCGACTTGTTCGGTATATGTCCACTCGTTCTTGGGGATTAGCGGCAACCCTGCTAATGGTCATCGCTTCAACGATAATGGCTACGATAGCACCATACATTTTAGGTCGAGCGACAACTGAAGTGTATCGGGGTATTCAAGAAGGGTCAGCTTTGAGAGAAGCTGGAACAACAGTGACTACTTTTCCTATCAACTTTGAGTATATCCGAAACATTTTAATTATCGTTTCTATCGTATATGTTATTGAAGCGGTGTTCCGATATTTCGAGCAATTCATTACCGCTCGTATTGCTCAAAAAACGGTTTATGATATGCGAAAAGATTTGAAAGAAAAAATGGCAACACTGCCTATTAGATATTATGATACCCATTCAAATGGAGATATTATGTCACGTGCTGTTAACGATATGGATCAGATTGCGAATACACTGCAGCAATCATTGACACAATTCATTTTGAGTGTGGTTCAATTTTTCACTGTTCTTGTTATTATGTTTGCTATCGATATTCGACTGTCATTAGTAACAATTGTAACTGTTCCAATAAGTTTTTTACTCATTGCTTACGTTGCGCCAAAGTCACAGAAACAATTTGGACTACAGCAAAAAGAATTGGGTATACTCAATGATCACGTAGAAGAAACGTTCTCAGGACATACAATTGTTAAAACATACAATAGAGAAGAAGCTGAGATAGAAAAATTCATGGAACAAAGCGATAAATTGAATGATGCCTCATGGAAAGCACAATTTCTGACAGGGATAATGATGCCATTAGTCAGTTTCTCTCGAGACCTGGGATACTTTGGGGTTGCCATTGTCGGGGGGATAGGTGTAGCAAATGGGACAGTTTCTTTAGGTAACGTGCAGGCCTTCATTCAATACGTTAACCAATTCTCACAACCTGTCAGACAAATCGCCAACTTAGCCAACACGATTCAAGTAACGATTGCTTCATGTGAGCGAGTTTTTGAAGTGCTTGATGAGGAGCCGATGGAAGAAACACATTCTGGTCTGGAACCTAAAAAACACTCGCCATATAAGATTGAATTTGAACATGTTCAGTTTGGTTATGACAACGAGGAATTACTGATGACAGACTTCAATTTAACCGTTAAACAAGGAGAAATGATTGCTGTTGTCGGACCAACCGGAGCAGGAAAATCGACTTTGATCAATTTACTTGAGCGGTTTTATGATGTTAAAGGCGGAAGTATTCGTTATGAAGGTATCGACACCAGAGACATTGAGCGTGATCACTTAAGAAGAAAATTCTCAATGGTTCTGCAGGATACGTGGTTGTTTAACGGAACGATTTGGGAAAACCTTAAATATGGCAGTCATGATGAAGAGCCGAGTGAAGAGACAATACTTGAAGCCTCAATTGCAGCTCACGTTGATGAATTTGTCAGACGTTTGCCAGATGGCTATGACACGATATTGAATGAGGAAGGCACAAATATTTCTCAAGGGCAAAGACAGCTGATTACGATTGCCAGAGCATTCCTTGCCGATCCCGAAATTTTAATATTAGACGAAGCAACGTCTTCTGTAGATACGCGTACTGAAATATTGATACAACGCGCGATGGGGAAACTGTTAGAAAATAGAACGAGTTTTGTGGTGGCTCACCGGTTGTCTACGATCAGAGATGCAGACAAAATTATTGTTATGGATCACGGTGATGTTCTGGAAACAGGCGATCACGAGGGATTAATGGAACAAGATGGCTTTTATGCCGATTTATATAACGCACAATTTCAAACACCAGATGCACAATTAAAAGCCGTATAAAGAAAGTGCTGTCTCATTAGGAGGCAGCACTTTTTTATTTTAAGGAAGTATAATCTCAAGACTTAATTAGTATTGTAATTCCAATATTAGTTAAGTTTTGCTTAATTGAAAACACTGCTGTGAGCAGGTTCGACACTTAGGGATTAAAAGTGCTGCAGTAATGACTGAATAAGGGCAGGTTCGGTAATTAGGAGCGGCTAAATGTATTGAAACGACCGAAGTTGGAATAGGTTCGACACTTAGGGATTAAAAGTGCTGCAGTAATGACCGAATAAGGGCAGGTTCGGTAATTAGGAGCGGCTAAATGTATTGAAACGACCGAAGTTGGAACAGGTTCGACACTTAGGGATTAAAAGTGCTGCAGTAATGACCGAATAAGGGCAGGTTCGGTAATTAGGAGCGGCTAAATGTACTGAAACGACCGAAGTTGGAACAGATTCGACACTTAGGAATGACGACCACCGTTGAATTGACCGAATGTGTCAGTAATAATAAAAATACCCGGAAGATCAGTTTGAAAACTGATCTTCCGGGTGCTTTTTATTGTTATTTCCCTGGATGTGAAGCAATCATGTGCAGAGTACCTTCAAATGTCCAGGTTTCAACGGATGATGGAAGGATAAAATGATCACCTTTAGCGCAATTGAAAATAGTGTTTTCGATAATCAACTGCCCTTGCCCGCCTAGCACGCTCACTAATGTATAAGGAGCGTCTTTGTGGAAGGAGGCTTTACCTTCTATATTCCATTCTTTTACAGTAAAGAACGAATTTGTTACCAAAGTAGTTTCTGTAGAGTCTGCTTTTCTTATGGTTTGCAATTCCAGTTCTGGATCGATATGTGGCACAGTTGTGACTGCAATAGAATCTTCGATATGCAATTCTCTTTTTTCTCCGTTATCTTGAACACGGTCGTAGTCATAAACGCGGTAGGTTGTGTCACTCGATTGCTGTGTTTCTAGGATCATTATGCCACCACCAATAGCGTGAATAGTACCGCTAGGAACATAAAAGAAATCTCCAGGTTTTACCATTTTTTTTCGTAACAGCTTATCCCATTGTCCTGTTTCAATAAGGTCTTCTAATTCTTTTTTTGATTGAGCATGATGGCCATAAACAATCTCAGCGCCATCTTCGGCATCAATGACATACCAGCATTCAGTTTTACCTAATTCACCTTCGTGTGCCATGCCGTAGCTATCATCAGGATGAACTTGAACCGATAGATCTGTCTGTGCATCCAATATTTTTGTCAGGAGCGGAAAAACAGCTCCTTCAGCATAGTCAAATAGCTCTTTATGTTCATCCCATAAATCTTTTAGGGTTTTCCCTTTATAAGGTCCATTGATAACAGTGCTCGGTCCGTTATCGTGAGCACTGATAGCCCACAATTCCCCGGTTTTCTCACTTGGGATGGGATAATCAAAAAATTCGTTTAATTTCTTTCCACCCCATAATTTCTCTTTGAAAGCACCTTTAAAAAATAATGGTTCTGACATACACATACTCCTATCATTTTTTTCTTTAGTGTAGCATATAAACGGCACAAATTCAGGTGAAAATGGTACAGTATTCAATGTGGACTTGTACTTTTTACTAGCATCACTTATAATTTATAAGGATTGGAGTCTATCAATATAGACGAAAAAGAGAAGACTGAAGTATACTAAAGAAAGTGGGCAATCATTCATGGCGCAATTGTATTTTCGTTTTGGAGCAATGAACAGTGGAAAATCGATTGAAATTTTGAAAGTGGCACATAATTACGAAGAACAGGATAAGTCTGTTGTCCTGTTTACGAGTGCTTTGGATACTCGCGATGAATCAGGCTACATTTCGAGTCGAATTGGATTGAAACGAAAAGCCATACCCGTTACAGACGAGACGGATATCTTTTCAATCGTAAAAGAGATGGAAAAACCTGTTGCGTGCGTGTTGATTGATGAAGCGCAATTTTTAAAAAGAACACATGTCAATCAATTAGCCCAAATAGTAGATGAACTGTCTATTCCTGTCATGGCTTTTGGATTGAAAAATGATTTTAGAAACCAGTTGTTTGAAGGATCCGAGCAATTACTGCTTTTAGCTGACAAGATAGAAGAAATGAAAACCATTTGCTGGTTCTGTCATAAAAAAGCAATCATGAATTTACGTGTACATGACGGGGAACCAGTATACACGGGAGAGCAGATCGCCATAGGTGGGAATGAGTCCTATTACCCGGTATGTAGAAAACACTACAGTAACCCTTTGATAAAACACGACCTAGAAAGAGGTAATAATTAATGAGTAGTATGATGGATCGATTAGTAGAAGTAGAAATACGTTATGATGAACTGAATGAGTTGCTTAGTGATCCGGAAGTGATCAACGATACGGATCGCCTTATGAAATTGAGTAAAGAGGAAGCCGACTTAAGAGAGACAGTCGCAAAATATAGGAAATACAAAAATCTTTTGACTGAATTGGAAGATACTGAAGAAATGCTTAATGATTCTTTAGATAAAGAAATGGAAGAATTAGCCAAAGAAGAACGTAACGCTCTTAAAGCAGAAAAAGAAACACTAGAAGAAGAACTGAAGTTCATGCTTCTACCAAAAGACGAAAATGATGAACGTAATATTATTATGGAAATACGGGGAGCCGCCGGTGGAGATGAAGCGCAGCTCTTTGCTAGAGATTTGTTTGAAATGTATCAGAAGTATGCTGACAATCAAGGCTGGAAAACAGAAGTGTTGAACACCAGTTCTGGCAGTGCCGGTGGATTCAAAGAAATCACGGTGATGATAGTAGGCACAAATGTGTATTCCAAATTAAAATATGAGAACGGTGCGCACCGAGTGCAACGAATACCTCAGACAGAATCACAAGGACGTATTCATACTTCAACGGCAACCGTCGTTGTAATGCCGGAAGCTGAAGATCTCGAAATAGATATCGCTGAAAATGATATTCGAGTCGATATTTATCATGCCAGTGGTGCGGGCGGACAGCACGTAAACAAAGTATCTTCAGCTGTGCGGTTAACGCATGAACCCACAGGGATTGTTGTAGCGATGCAAGACGAGCGCTCTCAAATTAAAAATAGAGAAAAGGCTATGAAAATTTTACGCTCTCGTGTTTATGATAAAATTACTGGAGAAGCACAAGCTGAAGTGGATGCTGAACGTAAATCTGCCGTAGGGACAGGAGACCGTTCTGAACGTATCCGCACGTACAATTACCCTCAGAGTCGTGTGACTGATCACCGTATCAATTTGACCATTCAAAAACTCGATCAAATTCTGGCTGGAAAATTAGATGAAGTAATTGAACCCTTACTCATGTGGGAACAATCCCGAAAAATGGAGCAGTTAAAGAATGACTATTAAGTTTATCCGAGAAGCATCAACTTATGCAGAAGTCCTCTCTAGGGCTTCTTCTTTTTTAAAACAGAAGCATAAGGAGCCCCAAATAGCCGAGTGGCTGATGAAAGAACGGTTTAATCTAACTTTGACCGATCTAGTTATGCATCAAAAGCAAGAGATGAATGAAACGGATAAAGAGATATTTATTAAAGACGTGACAGAAGCCAGTCATGGCAAACCACCCCAGCATATTGTGGGACACGAGTGGTTTTATGATCGTCAATTCAAGATTACCGAAGCGACTCTAATTCCTCGTCCTGAAACGGAGGAGTGGTTTGACCGGTACATCAAGTGTTTGCCAGAACGACCTTTGCGTGTCGTCGATTTAGGAACCGGATCTGGTGTTTTAGCGATCAGCCATAAGCTAGAGAGGCCCCAGGATGAAGTTGTTGCGGTAGACATAAGTCAAGCGGCACTAAATGTAGCCAGTTTTAATGCTCAGACTTTAGGTGCGGAAGTGACTTTTATCGAGAGTGATATGCTGAAGAAAGTTACCGGGACATTTGATTTGATCCTGTCTAATCCCCCATACATCAGTCAATCTGAACGCAATGAAATGGATGAATCAGTTATTGATTTCGAACCTCATCTGGCCTTATTTGCAGAAGAAGAGGGATTATATTTTTACAAGAAAATTGCAGAGGAAGCTTCTGATAGATTGAATCCAGAGGGAGAAATGATTTTAGAATTTGGCTATAAACAGGCAGCTGCAATTAAAGCTATTTTCAAAAATCACTTTCCAAAGGCGGATATCAGGATAGAAAAAGATTTCAATAATAACGACCGGACCATACATCTAAAACGCGATACAAAGATAATGAAAGAAGGAGACGTTAATGCAGACAATCTTTCTTAATTCTGCTGAATTAGACCAAGCAGTGGCTTACTTGAAAAGTGGGCAAGTGGTGGCTTTTCCAACTGAAACCGTTTATGGATTAGGGGCAGACGCAACAAACGAAGAAGCGGTCAAAAAAATATTTGAAGCAAAAGGTCGCCCGAATGATAATCCGTTGATCATTCACATTTCGAATATAGACCAGCTGGAGCGCTACGTTCAGTACATTCCGGACGTTGCCAAGACAGTGATGGAGCATTTTTGGCCTGGTCCGTGTACATTGATTTTAAAGAAAAAAGGACCAATTGCACCCTCGGTAACAGGAGGATTGGATACCATTGGGGTAAGAATGCCGGATCATCCGGTAGCGCTTGAACTGATTGAGAAGGCAGGCATCCCCTTAGCGGCTCCCAGCGCGAATTCCTCTGGAAAACCGAGCCCAACTACTGCTTTGCACGTTAAGAAAGATTTAGATGGTAAAATCCAAGCAATAGTCGACGGTGGGGCGACTGGAGTGGGACTTGAATCCACAGTATTAGACCTTACCGATCCCGAAAGACCGACGATATTAAGACCAGGTGGCGTTACTTCTGAGGAATTGGAAGAAGTGTTAGGAAAAGTTTGGATGGATGCTCATTTATCGGATGCATCAGTTGGGCCTAAATCGCCTGGAATGAAATACAAGCATTACTCTCCTGAAAAACCTGTATGGATTTTACCTGCTTCGTTGGAGCAGACTAGAGAAGTAATGGACCAATTAGAAAAATCCGGAGAAAAAATCGGGTTCTTGGTCAGTGATGAATGGTTTGAACAGTTAAGTAATAAGAATAGAAAAGGTCATACACTGGGCGAGAAAAAAAATCCACAGCAGGCAGCTGCTCGATTATTCTCGTCTTTAAGGGCTTTGGATGAGGAAGAGGTATCGCTGATATTAGTAGAACCTTACTCGAAAGTAGGAATAGGGACGGCGTATATGAATCGCTTGGAAAAAGCAGCGAGTCGTATAGTAGGAATATCATGATAAAGATGGATTCTTCTGGAAACTTGCGATTACTTTATGTACAATAACATAAGAAGTTAAAAAGGTTAATAAAGGAGCCGGATTATGGGAAAATTTCAAGTTATAGATCATCCACTTATACAACATAAATTAACAATTATCAGAGATAAAAATACTGGAACAAAGTATTTTAGAGAAGTTGTTAATGAAATTGCACGCTTACTAGCATATGAGGTATCCAGAGAAATGCCTTTACAGGACATTGAAATCGAAACGCCTCTAGTAAAAACCGTTCAAAAACAGCTGGCGGGTAAAAAAGTAGTGATTGTACCTATTTTAAGAGCTGGTTTAGGAATGGTTGACGGGATGTTAGATCTTATTCCTGCGGCCAAAGTTGGTCACGTCGGAATGTACCGTGATCATGAGACCATGCAACCAGTCGAATATTTTGTCAAATTGCCTTCTGAATTGTCAGAACGTGAAGTATTAGTTGTAGATCCAATGCTTGCTACAGGTGGTTCAGCAGTTGCTGCCATCGATGCATTGAAAAAACGCGGTGCTACAAACATCAAATTTGTTTGTTTAGTTGCAGCACCTGAAGGCGTAAAGGTATTGCAGGATGCTCACCCAGACGTTGATATCTATACTGCTTCTTTAGACGAAAAATTAGACGAAAAAGGCTACATTGTACCTGGATTAGGCGATGCTGGAGATCGTCTGTTTGGAACATTATAAGACATATACAATAAAAAATCCGATAAGGTAATAATCCTTATCGGATTTTTTTTTATTAGGATTTTAAAAAGCACCTTGTAACGTCAATGTAATATGCATAATAAATGAAATATTTCGAAGTTTGTGCTAGTATAATTACGAAAGGATGAACCGTATGCCACTTGTCATGCTTCAATCATTAGTTAATCTTGTCTCGCATATGTTTTTTATACTTGTTGCTTTTTGGGCAATGCAGGCGCTAAAAACGGATAGGTTAATAAAAAAATATCATATCCCACAAGCACGCACCCTGTATATACTGATTTCTATTGCACTCGGCTATACAGCAAGTAATTTTTTCATAGATTTTATTCTTTCAATTCAGAACTTATTTTATTTGATTTGATATATTTCATGTCAATGACAAAGCAGTCTATTTGTCATTAAGATGTCATTGATGAAGGGGTTACATGATGTTCCCCTTCAGTAAGCTTTCTGATATACTATGTCGAGTGTGTTTTATTAATAGAATAACCGGCTTGACAACTATTTTAATAACTAAATTAAAACAAGACAAAAGAAGATGAACAACTGGAAAAGGAATTATGGAGGATATAAGATGGAGAAAATTATCGTAGGCGGAGGAAATCAGCTGAAAGGTTCTGTTGATATAGATGGAGCAAAGAATGCTGCACTTCCTATACTAGCTGCCACCGTTTTAGCAAGTAAAGGAACGAATGTCATAGACAACGTACCCCTTTTATCGGATATTTACACTATGAATGAAGTATTGAATCATTTAAACGTTGGGCTTGAATTTGATGAAAAAAATAAAGTGATCCGAACAAATGCTGAAGCTAAACTAAATAATAAAACACCCTTTGATTTTATGAGTAAGATGCGAGCTTCTATCGTGGTCATGGGACCATTACTCGCTCGAACAGGGTATGCTAAAGTTGCTTTACCTGGGGGCTGTGCGATAGGGTCCAGACCCATAGATTTACACTTGAAAGGCTTTGAAGCAATGGGCGTCAGCGTGAATATGGGTAATGGTTTTATTGAAGCTTCCGTAGACAAACTGAAGGCTGCTCATATTTACTTAGATTTTCCAAGTGTTGGAGCGACTCAAAATATTATGATGGCTGCCACACTAGCTGAAGGAACCAGTGTCATTGAGAATGTTGCAAGAGAACCTGAAATCGTTGATTTGGCAAACTTTTTAAATAAGATGGGAGCCAAAATAATTGGAGCAGGGACAGAATCCATACGCATCGAAGGCGTGGAAGCTCTAGAAGGGACAAATCATTCAATCATTCCTGATCGTATTGAAAGTGGGACCTTTATGGTTGCTGCTGCAATTACACAAGGAGAGGTCTTAATTAAAGAAGCTATAAGTGAACATAACAAACCGCTTATTTCTAAATTAGGTGAAATGGGTGTTACATTTATTGAGACCAGCGATGGATTAAAAGTGATTGGTCCAAAAAAATTAAAATCTACGAATGTTAAAACTATGCCTTATCCAGGTTTCCCTACTGACCTTCAAGCACCGATGACCATAGCACAACTTGTTGCTGATGGAACTAGTATTATGCGTGAAACAGTATTCGAAAATAGATACATGCACATGGAAGAACTACGTAAGATGAACGCATCTTTCCAAATTGATGGACAAAGTATTATTATTCAAGGCGGCGGATTATTGCAAGGTGCTGAAGTTGCTTCAACAGACCTGCGTGCAGCGGCTTCACTGATATTAGCCGGTTTAGTATCCGAAGGTCACACACAGGTCACTCATTTACATCATTTGGATCGAGGATATTCGGATTTCCATCTTAAAATGAAAAAATTAGGTGCCGATATTGAACGAGTCAACGAAGAGTCAATAAAAACCCAAGAATCAAGTACCGTATCTGTCTAAATTAAAACCTTTATAGAGAGAGAACAGAATGAAGAGTTGAAAGTAGGCCATCATTCTTGATTCTCTCTCTTTTTCGTATGCCCTTCAGTATTAATTAATAAATAATTAAGAATGTCAATTTAGTGTTGCTCTTTTTTATTATGTTAAGTATCATAGAATAAGTGAAAACATTTTTAGACTTATGCATCTCGAAATAGTGAAAGTAGAATGAAGAGTTGAAAGGAGAAACACGATGGCTAGAGATATTGGCATCGACTTAGGTACAGCAAATGTACTTGTACATGTAAAAGGTAAAGGGATTGTGTTAAACGAACCTTCTGTCGTAGCGTTAGATACTAAAACAAATGAAGTCTTAGCAGTAGGAGTAGACGCCTACATGATGGTGGGTCGTACACCCGGTAATATAAAAGCCATTCGTCCCTTGCAAGGAGGCGTTATTGCCGATTTTGATATAACTGAAGCAATGTTAACTTACTTTATTAATAAATTAAATGTAAAAGGTTTTTTATCTAAACCTAACATTCTAATTTGTTGTCCAACGAATATCACTGCAATTGAACAGAAAGCAATTATTGAAGTGGCAGAAAAAAGTGGCGGCAAAAACATTTATTTAGAAGAAGAACCGAAAGTAGCTGCTATTGGTGCAGGTATGGACATATTTCAACCAAGTGGTAATATGGTTATCGATATTGGTGGAGGCACCAGCGATATTGCTGTTTTATCTATGGGTGGTATAGTTACCAGTCGCTCGATTAAAATAGCAGGCGATACACTGGATAACGATATCACGCAATATGTTAAGAAAAAGCACAAGTTACTTATAGGAGAACGTACCGCAGAAACAATCAAGAAAGAAATCGGCGTCATGTTTGATCACGGGCGAAACGATGAAATGGATGTAAGAGGACGAGATATGGTTTCCGGTATGCCTCGTACCGTTACTATTACTTCACTGGAAGTATTAGAAGCAACACGGGAATCTATGGATATGGTTGTTGAACAAGCTAAAGCTGTATTAGAACAAACCCCGCCAGAATTGTCAGCAGATATCATTGATCGTGGTGTCATTCTTACCGGTGGCGGAGCACTGCTTGACGGTATTGAACTACTCTTTGCCGAAGAGTTGAAGGTGCCTGTATTTAAAGCGGAAAATCCGCTCGACTCTGTCGCTCTTGGAACAGGTATTTTGCTTGAAAATTTAAAAAACCGAAAATAATACTTTGATTTGACGATCCTTTAAAATTGACTGAGGTGCTCACTAATGACATGGCAAACGATAGTTAAAGATATAATATTTTATATATTAAAAGTCCTGATTGTGATTCTATTAATTGCTGCAGCATTTATAGTGGGAACAATGATTGGATACAGTGTCGTTGGTGGGGCCGGCGAGCCAATGGACGTATTTAATCCGGAAATCTGGCAGCATATTTTAGATTATATTTTTTAATGGATGAGGTATCAAAGCATTAAGGTAATAGGGGTTCTCTCTCTATTTCTTTAATGTTTTTTCGTTTTTAATAAAACTTTATTAATGAGTTATTTTTTCTTTTCATAATATTATTGGTAGAGGAAAGAGTTTAATCTTTCCTACTACATGGTGAAAAGAGGAATAGCATGAACACAGTATCGCTGATAGGAAGAATGGTCAAAGAAGTCGAGTTAAGAAATATAGGTGATAGCCGTTTTGTCACCAACAACGTTCTAGCAGTTAAAAAGACATTCAAAAAAGAAGGCGTGACGGATGCCGATTTCATACCTTTTGTTGCCTGGGGAAAGAAAGCTGAACTTATTGAAAAATATTGCAGCAAAGGAGATCTGATTGCATTAAATGGCAAAATGCAATCGCGTTCGTATCAAACGAACGACGACGAAACAAAGTATGTTGTAGAAATGCTCGTGGATGATATAGAATTTATCCAGAAAAAACCAAAAGAATAGGCTGTTTGAAAGAGTGGAAAAATAAAAACGCAGCACAATATTTATGTTCATTACCGAACAAAAATAATGTGCTGTCTTTTTGCGTTTAGTTTTTAACTATAAGCGCTGTGTTTATTTTTTGGCTGCAAAGTTGTCACAATTGATCTGTTTTCTTGTTTTAGTGCCTCGATTTACACAAAAAATTCAATTATAGCGTGTATAATAAAAATGAACGAAATTAGGAAGAAGGCTAACCATGCATATTTTAATGATTGAAGATAATGAATCCGTGTGTGAAATGATAGAAATGTTCTTTTTGAAAGAAGAATGGGAGGCAACCTTTGTTCACAATGGCAAAGAGGGCCTGGATACGTATAAAGATTCACCAGACAAGTTTGACCTCGTTATATTAGACATCATGCTTCCTGAGATGGACGGCATGACAATTTGTAAAGAAATAAGAAAAGAGTCTTTATCGACCCCTATCATAATGTTGACCGCTAAAGATTCAGAAAGTGATGAAGTGATTGGTTTGGAAATAGGTGCAGATGACTATGTAACCAAACCTTTCAGTCCACTCACTTTAGTTGCGCGTATAAAATCATTGCTTAGAAGAGCTAGTAATAAAGACGCTGCTGATGCAGATGAATTGACATTTGACATTGAAACAGAACATTTGAAAATGGACCGAACGACGCGAGAGGTCGTCTTGTATGATCAACCTCTCAACAATTTAACACCAAAAGAATTTGACTTGCTCTTTACTTTGGCTAACAGTCCCAGGCGTGTTTTTTCAAGAGAGCAACTCCTTCAATTGGTTTGGGATTATGAGTATTTCGGTGATGAGCGTACAGTGGATGCACACATAAAAAAATTACGTCAAAAAGTATTTTTAAATGGGCCGCAAGTAATAAAGACGGTATGGGGAGTAGGGTACAAGTTCGATGATACCGAAAAAATTGACTAAAATGAAGTTGCCGTATTTCTTTCAACAGTTTTTAGGCTTTTTAGCGGTTATCATTATCTTAATGACGGTAACTGTTTTTTCGCTAGTACATTTTGGTCGGAGAACGGCCTTGAATGCAACCGAAAACAGGTTGTTCAGTTATGCTGAATCTGTCGTAAACGAGGATTTGAACCCGGCACAACTAGATACGATCAACCGCGTTTTAACGGCGCAGGAAGTTTCCTTTTTTGTTTTTGATGAAGAAGGAGATATAATCTATCCGGATTTACCAATAAATTTGCGGGCAAATATTGTTCCGGATCAAATTAAACAACTGAAATCGGGTGAACGCATATCTTTAATAACAAATCGTGAAGATTTATTAGGAAATCCAAGAGAAACGACACTCGTCTATCTTCCTTATTTTCAGAAAAACAACAAAGAGTATGCCGGGTTTGTTACGTTAAGTGCACCGATCAGCCATGTCAATCAACAAATGGCTGATTTAAAAATGAATTTATTTAATGCCTTCCTTATCTCGACGGTTGTTGCCGTATTAATGAGTTTAGTCTTTGCTCACTACCAGGTACAGCGAGTGAATCGATTGAGAAAGGCTGCCCACAAAGTAGCAGAAGGTGAGTATACGATTCAACTTGAACATAACGAACGAGATGAAATAGATTACTTGACCAGAGATTTCAACCGTATGGTGACGGCTTTAAAAGAATCTCAAGATGAGGTTATAAGACAAGAAGAGCGCGGGAAAAGTTTCATGCAAGATGCCGCCCATGAAATGAGAACACCTTTAACTACTATAAACGGTTTGCTGGAAGGGTTAGAACACGATATCATCCCTGAAACACAAAAATTAAGAAGTATAAAGCTTATGAGAAAAGAAACAAGACGTTTGATACGCTTGGTCAATGAGAATATGGATTATGAAAATATTCGTTCTAATCGAATTGTATTAACAAAACATGCGATACCTTTATCAGAAATCGTCGATGAAATAAGTGAGCAAATGAAAGAAATGATTAAAGAGTCTTCGAACGAATTAATTATTCACGACATGGAGCATGTCACTGTATATGCAGATTATGACCGACTAAAACAAATTTTAGTCAACCTAATTAAAAATGCCATGCAATTTACTCAGAATGGAAAAATTGACATTTCAAGTAGAAATACATCAGAAGGTACAGAGATCATTATTAGCGATACAGGTATCGGGATGACAGAAACTCAATTAGAAAACATCTGGGAACGTTACTACAAGGCAGATGTTTCTCGAACCAAAACTAAATTCGGTGAATCTGGTCTTGGACTAGCTATTGTACAACAGCTAGTAGAACTCCATGGAGCAAAGATAACAGTTATAAGCGAACTTGGCAGGGGCACGACATTCAAGTTGACGTTTCCTGAAAAATAAATAGATTGTTGAAAAACCGATTTATTTAGGTTGAATACTATAAAGAATCTTTTATGAGAACTTTTTAATTGCTTAAACCGTTTGATTTGCCTTATACTTGAGTTTCGCTTAGAATATGCGAGAAGAATGAATTGATTTCAAATAATCATAAAAATAATTAAAAATATAAAAAGAAGGAGGGCTATTTATGTTTAAGATCAAAAACATTTTCAACAAAAGAAATGCTTTGTTTGGTTTGGTAACAGTTATGTTTTGGCTCAAAACATATATGGCCTATCGGATAGAATTTGATTTAGGAGTGAACGGTGTTATTCAGCATTTCTTGTTGTTTATTAACCCACTAGCTGTTACGCTGATACTCTTTTCCGCTGCGCTTTACTTTAAAAAATCAAAATCGTCCAGTATAGCTTTGATTGGAATTTTATTTGTGACTACTTTACTGCTCTATTCCAACATCTTGTATTACAGAGAATTTTCGGATTTCCTTACAACGAATATCATGGTTGGTTCCAATAATGTATCCGCGGGCTTAATAGCCTCAACATTTGCTATGATGCGACCATGGGATTTACTCTACTGGTTTGATTTTATCCTACTAGTGGTTATTTCTATACGTAAGCGTAAAACGATAACTGAACACTATTTCAAACCAGCTAAAAAACGCGACATCTTTGCAGTTACCGCTTTAGGACTGGCGTTATTCGTCGGAAATTTGACGTTGGCAGAAATAGATCGACCACAACTGCTGACGCGGACGTTCGATAGAAACTATATTGTAAAGTATTTAGGACTAAACTTTTTTACAGGTTATGATATTGTTCAAACGGTTCAAAATAGTCAGATCAGAGCAAGTGCTGATGAGACGCAGCTCAATGATATTATTGAGTTTGTGAGAGAGAATTATAGAGAACCGAATGCGGAATACTTCGGTGCAGCCGAAGACCGTAACGTCATCGTCATATCAATGGAAAGTGTCCAACAGTTTCTGATCGATTATGAACTGGAAGATGAGAATGGTGTGAAGCATGAAGTGATGCCATTCGTTAACAGCTTATTCAATAATCAGGACTCTCATAGTTTTAATAATTTCTTCCATCAGACAAGTCAGGGAAAATCTGCTGATGCGGAGATTCTTGGAGAAACATCCTTGTATGGATTACCTGAAGGTAGTGCTTTTCAAACGCTGGGATCCACAAACACCTTTCATGCAGCGCCTGCAATACTGGGACAAAAAGCTGGATACTCTTCAGCAGCCTTCCACGGGAATGTTGGATCGTTCTGGAATAGAACCGATACGTATCGACACCTTGGCTATGATTACTTTTTCGATGCAGAGTCTTACGATGTGTCCGGAGAACGCTCACTTGAGTATGGATTAAAAGATAAGTTGTTCTTCAAAGATTCGGTAGAGTATATCGAACAGTTACCACAACCTTTTTATACAAAATTTGTAACGGTCTCCAATCACTTTCCGTACCCATTGGATGAACAAAACCAAGGATTTCCAAATGCACAGACAGATGATAATACGATCAATCAGTATTTTGCGACTGCTAATTATGCAGACCAAGCCATTGAAGAGTTTTTCGATTACTTGAAAGCAAGTGGGGTGTATGAAAACTCTATTATTGTGTTATACGGTGATCATTACGGCATATCGAACATGCGAAATCCTCATCTCGCCGAATTGATTGGTAAAGACAAGGAAGAATGGAACGAATATGATGATACTGAATTGCAACGTGTACCGTTGATCATGCACGTACCAGGAGCTGGTAACGGTCAAGTCCATGATACGTATAGTGGTCAAGTCGACATGTTACCCACACTCATGCACTTACTTGGGGTTGAAACAAATGAATTCTTATTTATGGGACAAGATCTGTTATCCGAAAATCACAACAGTACGGTACCTTTAAGAAACGGACGAGTATTGACATCCGACTATTCATTTATTGGTCAATCGATTTATGATCAAGATGGAAATGAGCTGTCGGATGAATTGTCTGAAGCTGAACAGGCTGAATTACACTTAATTAGAGACGAAGCCCGTGAAGAGTTGACGCATTCAGATAACATTATGATGATGGATTTGTTGCGATTCTATTCGCCTGCCTCAATGGAAGAGTTCAAACCGAATGACTATATATTCTCTAACCAATTGGACGTTTTAGAAAGCAATGCTTTAAAAGAGGACAGTCTTCTTAAACAAAGAGATGGACATTCGAGTGAGGGGCTCTATGAATCAGATGCCCCAGAATTAATCAACGAAATGAGTTACCGTGAGTTTATTAAGAAGATAGATCCCGATAAAAAATTGGACTTTGAACAATTAGAATAAGTGTGAAAAAGTGGACGTTGAGCTATTTAGCGTCCACTTTTTTTAATTTTAGACAGACTATACTCGTTATCATAATATGTTATACTATGATAGGAAATAAGACAGAAGATTAGCTAAAAGGAGTGCGTTATGAAAGTATTGAGAATAAAAGAATTAGCAACTGATCGTATCAAAAAAGGGTACCCGATGTTAGAAGAATTGGATTTTTTCGATAAAAAAGAACTAGTCGAAGGTGAATTTGTGAGGCTAGTGGACAATCATTATAAATTTGTGGCACTTGGATACATTGGTAACGAAAAGAAAACAGCTGGCTGGGTCTTGTCTCTAGATGATTCGGATAAAATAGACTACGCTTTTTTTGACAGACTATTTAGAATGGCAAGAGAAAGAAGGTCAGCTTTTTATGCTGATGAAAAAACGACGGCTTTTCGTATGTTTAATGGTGATGGCGACGGTATAGGTGGCTTGACTATTGATTATTACAATGGTTATTATATCTTTTCTTGGTACAGTGAAGGTATTTACGAAAATAAAGATATGATACTAAAAGCCTTTAAAGTGGCTATTCCTGATTTCAAAGGTATTTATGAGAAATGCCATTATCCAAATGCACCGCATAAAAGTAAATTTGTCGAAGGCGATAAAGCGGAAGAGCCTATAATCATTTTAGAAAATGGTATTCGATATAATGCCTATTTAAATGAAGGCTGGATGACCGGGTTGTTCCTCGATCAGCGAAATGTCAGAAACAAAATTATGGAAGAATGGGGCTTAGGTAGAAAAGTCCTGAATGCGTTTAGTTATACGGGAGCATTTTCTGTCGCGGCGGCTATGGGCGGAGCGGTTAAAACTGTCAATGTTGACGTGGCTAACAGAAGTAAAGAACGGACAAAAGAGCAGTTCGAAGTGAATGGTTTAGACAGTGAACAACATGAAATTCGAAAAATGGATATATTTGATTATTTAGATTACGCACGAAAACACCAGCTACAATTTGACCTGATTGTTTTGGATCCGCCAACGTTTGCACGTACGAAGAAAAGAACGTTCAGTGTCGAAAAAAATTACACAGAATTAGTAAAAGAAGCGATTCAGATTTTGGCACCGGGAGGTTTGATCATCACTTCTACGAATGCCAGAACAGTTTCAAGAGATGAGTTCTTTGGTAGTGTTAATCTAGCCTTTGAAGAATTAGATGTGGATGCTTACCTCGTCGAGGAGTTTAGCCTGCCTGAAGATTTTGCAGTAAACAGCCAAAATCCAAATTCTAATTATTTGAAAGTCTTTGTACTTGAAAAGACAAAATAGCAACAAACGATAGGCAGGGAAACCTGCCTTTTTTTGTATATATGACTAAAGATTGAAGATTTCAAAAATAGAGGAGACGCTCTCACTTAATATGATAAAATAAATAGAAAGTTACTGGAAAGGACGAAAAAAATGTCAGCTTATATTTCTGTGAAAAATGAAGTGAAACGTTATAAAGCTGGTGAAACAGTTGTCGTAGCTAACGATGGCATAACGTTTGATATAGAGAAAAATGAATTTGCTGTTATTGTCGGGCCTAGTGGGGCTGGGAAAACAACAGTTTTAAATATTTTAGGTGGGATGGATTCTGCTGACGAAGGCGAAGTCATTGTTGACGGGACGGATATAGTTGGATTTAATGATAAACAATTGACAGAATACCGACGAAACGACGTTGGTTTTATCTTTCAAAATTATAATTTGATTCCCAATTTAACGGCAAAAGAAAATGTTGAGTTGGCAGCAGAAATTTCTCCCAATGCGCTAGACGCAAAGGAAATACTGATCAGCGTTGGTTTGAAAGACCGAATGGATAATTTCCCTGCTCAGTTGTCTGGTGGCGAACAACAGCGCGTAGCTATTGCACGCGCTTTAGCAAAGCAGCCGAAATTGTTGCTCTGTGATGAACCTACTGGTGCGCTAGATTATGAAACCGGGAAAAAAGTACTCGATTTACTGAACCGTTCTAAAGAGGAATACGGAGCAACGGTCGTTGTTATTACACATAACCGTGCCATTGCACCGATGGCGAACCGTGTGATCGATATCAACAATGCTAAAGTCAGAAAAGTTACGTTGAACGCTCATCCACAATCAGTAGAATCGATCGAATGGTAAGACGGATGCGAAATGAGGGAGTGTAATGAACAAAAGAGCATTATGGAAAGATACGTTCAGAGAAATAGGACGAAGCAAGACCCGATTTTTGTCTATCTTTGCTATTATTTTAATAGGGGTCGCTTTTTTTGCTGGATTAAGTGCTACCGGACCGGTAATGATTCATACGGCCGATTCTTATTATGATGATCAAAATCTAAGCGACCTACATGTGTTTTCAACGATGGGATTAGAGGCCGAAGACAGGGAAATCTTGAATTCGCTAGATAATGCCGAAGTGAACTATTTATATAGTCAGGATGTCATTTTTGACGAGTCAGGCTTAACATCAAAAGTTATCGGCTGGGATAAAGAGCAGCATTCGATCAATGACTTTAAGGTTGTTGAAGGACGTTTACCTGAAAACACTAATGAGATTGCTATCGATCACACGAATAGTTATGTTGATGAGTATGCATTAGGCGATACGATTAAAATAAATGAAGAAACGTCTGAAAATCGTGAGGCTGCACTTAAAGAGCATACGTTTGAAGTCGTTGGTTTCTTGAATAGTCCCTTGTATATCGAACGGATAAATAGAGGGAATACAACGATAGGTAGTGGCAATTTAGACGGTTTTTCAGTGGTGTCAGCAGATGTTTATGATATGGAAATCTATACCGATGCCTACATTTTATTTGATCAGTCAAGTGAATATGTAGCTTACTCGACAGAATACCAGGACTTTATCGATAGTAAAACGGGTGAAGTAGAAGAGCTGATGTCAGAAAGACCGAATAAAAGGTATGAAGCACTCTACGAAGAAATTGAAAGTGAAATCGGAGAAGGATATGAAGAAATAGAGGAAGCCAGACAAGACCTTGAAGAAGGCAGAGTGGAACTTCAAGATGCTCGAAATGAGATCGATGAAGGTTTCGCCGACTATCAAGCTGGGATGGACGAACTGGAACGCGAAGAAACAAATGCACGTGCTGAAATCGAGAACGAACGGACACAAATAAATCAAGCATTGAATGAAATCGAAGAAAACAAAAGCCAGCTTGAAGCCGCGCAGATGCAGGACTCGCCAGCTTACGAAGAGTTATTGACTCAGGAAGAACAAGTCCTGGCCGGATTAGTAGAGCTCGGAAATGCTGAAAGTCAACTCAATGCTGAACTAGCAGCTTCAAGAGAAGAATTGGAAGCTGCACGGGTGGAACTAGAGGAGGCAGAAGCTGAGTATCAAGATGGATCAGCTGAATTTGAATCAGAAGCCGCAGAAGCCGAAGCAGAAATTGAGGAAGCTTTAGTTGATTTAGAAGAGGCCGAAACAGAATTAGCTGATTTAGCCGAGCCGGAGTATTTTGTCAATGACCGAACATCACTTGCCGGCTACGGAGAGTTTGACGAAAATGCAGAGAGAATCAGTGCTATTGCTAAAATATTCCCGGTTTTCTTTTTCCTTTTAGCAGCGCTTATATCATTGACAACGATGACACGGATGGTCGATGAAGGAAGAAACCAAATCGGCACACTGAAGGCTATGGGATATGGTGATATGGCCATTGCAACCAAATATTTTGTTTATGCATTTATTGCCACCTCTTTCGGGAGTGTATTAGGTTTGTTTTTAGGGTATTGGCTCTTTCCTAATGTTATTTTAGACGCTTATAGTTCACTGTACAATCTACCTTCCGCCCAAACACAATTTTATTGGAACTACGCGGTCATCTCTTTGGCCGCTGCACTCTTGGCAACCGGATTGTCTACATTAGTTTCCGTTCGCCTATCTTTACGTAGCAATGCGGCAACGTTACTACGGCCTAAAGCGCCTAAAAAAGGGAAACGGATTTTCTTGGAATACATGCCGTTTATTTGGAAAAGATTTTCATTTACTCAAAAAGTAGCATCTCGAAACTTATTTAGATATAAACGTCGAATGTTGATGACCTTATTTGGGGTGGCTGGCGGAACGGCATTGCTACTGACTGGCTATGGCTTATCCGATTCAATAGCTGATATCGCAGACGTACAATTTGGAGAGATCAATTTATACCAGGCAGTCGTAGCTGAAAACACTGAGGCAACAGCTGCTGATCGTGAGTCACTTGTTGCTACACTTGAAAACGTAGAAGGGTTTGAGAAACAGCTTCCGTCTTTTCAGGAAAATGTCAAAGCCAATAAAGATGGAGAGACGCGTGATCTCACCCTCTTTGTCCCAAGTGATGCAGAGTTGTTCAAAGACTTTGTTGTACTCAGAGACTTGGAGAATCAATCGAACACATACGAATTGCCAGATGATGGTGTGATTATTACAGATAAGTTAGCTGAGTTGCTTGACGTTACTGTAGGAGACACAATAGAATTGGAATGGGACGACTCAAAAACAATAGAAGTTGAAATCGATGCTGTTTCTGAACAATATGTCCAGCATTATATATACATGTCGCCAGACTATTATGATCAAGTGATCGATGAAGAACTCGAATATAATACACGATTGCTTATATATGACGAACAAATAAGTGATAATGAGCTGGGTGAACAGTTGATTGAAGAAGAGGCTGTACTGGGCGTAACGTTTGTGACAGCCATCAAAGACGCGTTCCAAGATTCGATGGACAGCCTGGATGTGGTGACGGTGGTCCTCATTATCTCGGCGGCTTCGCTTGCCTTTGTTGTCTTATATAACCTCACAAATATTAACGTTTCAGAACGTATCAGGGAATTATCGACAATCAAAGTCTTGGGCTTCTTCGACAAAGAAGTAACCATGTACGTTTATCGTGAAAATTTTGTTTTGACCATTATGGGCATTTTTATCGGCTTTGTATTAGGTGTTTTCATGCATCGCTTTGTACTGCAAACCGCTGAACTTGATATTATGCGGTTCCTCAGCCAAATTACATGGTCGAGTTATCTGTATTCATTCCTGCTGATGTTTTTCTTCAGTAGTTTGGTAATGGTCGTGATGCATTTCAAATTAAAACACATCAATATGGTCGAAGCATTGAAAATTCCGGATTGATGGAAAAAGTTGATTAAGAATTAGTATGGAACGATCATAAAAGTAATGGGAGGAAAGATATATGGAGGGATTTAAAGAGGCACAATCCTTAGAAGAACTCAAAAAGCATGTGGAACAGAATGATTTAGCCTTTTTGTTTTTGTACGGTCAAAATTGTTCAGTTTGTCACGGTGTCCTTCCTCAAATCAAACCAATAGTAGAAGGGTTTCCAGAAATCAAAACGTTACAAGCGGATGTTGAAAAAATTCCGGAAATTTCTGGAGAATATATCGTGTTTACGGTACCTGTTGTCCTATTATTCGTTGATGGACGGGAAGTCATGCGATTTGCGCGATTCATTGAAAAAAACAAATTATACGAACAATTGGAAAAAATAACGAGTGCTTTAAAGGGCTAAACCATAAAAGCTCCCTTGAAAAACAAGCGACCCTGAAGATAAGATCAATCATCTTATCTGTCAGGGTCGTTCAGTTTCCTGGGAGGTTTTTTTTGACCATCAGTTCTCGTCTTTAAACACCCAAGACATGTCCCATTCCTTTGCGGCCCAGTCGATCAACTCGTTGACGTCTCGAGTAAGGGAAATATAGGAGAAATCATTTTCGGATAAGAGCGTTTGAGAGATAGCCTGTATTTCATAATTCAGGGCTTTGGAGCGATTACCCATATTGATTTCTTCTGTTAAACCGTTTGGATAGTTAACAATGGCCTGAGATGCTCTTGGGAAATCGGAGACAGTGATATATGCCTTTTCGCATACAATAACACCTTGAATCGGCATATTTGCTTGGAAACTTAAGGCAGCGGTCCCAATTTCACCTTGTTTGTTCCGGAAGTGAAAAGTGCTGTTTTCATCGACTCCTGTTTTATTAAATGAGACAGTCGTTTGTTTTATCTCTGGTTGACTTGAAAGAAAGTACCGGATAAAGGATAAGGCATAAACACCGATATCGAGTAATGCACCACCGCCCAAATCAGGATTATAGAAACGGTTTGTCGGGTCATATGTCTGTTTGCTTCCGAATAAAGTATGGATCATCATTAATTTACCGTATTTATTTGCCTGTATATTGCTTTTTATTTGTTTGTAAAGAGGCATGTGATAAATGGTCATCGCTTCAGCACAAAGTAAATTTTTACTTTGTGCGACTTTTAATACCATGTTTAGCTGCGTGCTGTTAAGAGTGATCGGTTTCTCGCATAAGACATGTTTGCCGGCTTTAAGTAACGTCAATATGTCAGTATAATGGGAACTGTTTGGAGTGGCAATGTATACAATGTCTATCTCTGGATCGTAGGCTAATTCTTCATAACTTCCGTAGGCTTTTTTTACATCATATTTTTTTGAGAACTCAAAGGCTTTTTGAAGAGTAGAAGAAGCCACACCCAAGAGATTAGCATTATCTGACTCGAACTGTGATGCAAATTGATGAGCGATATCACCGAGACCAATAATGCCCCAATTTATTATTTTCAAGTTGACCCTTCTTTCTTTAGTGGTTCTTTCTATCCACGAAGTATAACGCTTTTTTGAAAACATATGTATACTTTTTACTAGTATCTGTTTAGATTAATCTTAATATGTTAAAATAGTAGTGAACGGCCTACAAAAATTAATTTAAAAGGTAACATAACAGCATACCAAGTGATGTACGTTTGTATCCTTAGTATAAATGTTTCAAAAACAAAAGAGGAGGATAAAATCTGAGTTATAATAAAAAGAAAAAATCTCTTCCTCTCGCAAAAATACTGACGATTCTTTTTCTTGCTTTTATTGGATCCATAGCATTGATCAGTCAAACGATAGAGAATGAAATAGTGATTCAAAAGAGCAGAACAAGAGAAGAATTTATTACCGATGTGGCAAGTCACGCTGTTCCTCTCAAGGAATCTCATGGAATAAAGCCCAGTGTGGCTATCGCGCAGGCGATTTTAGAATCTAACTGGGGAAAAAGCAGCTTATCACAGCAGGAAAATAACTATTTTGGGATCAAAGGTCAGTCTGACAGTAAAAAATATGCGACCTTGGAATACGACGAAGAATGGATAGAAATTCATGCTTCATTCAGAAGTTACCCGTCTCTTGAAGCGTCGGTGAAAGATTATGCTGAGTTGATTGCTAATGGAGTGTCGTGGAATCCTGCACTTTACCAAAGCGTTCAGGAAGCTGCTACGTATAAAGAGGCAGCGTACGCGCTTTACTCTGTGGGGTATGCAACCGACCCAGCTTACCCTGAAAAAATTATTGAGATCATAGAGTTGTATGAACTTGATCAGTATGATAAGTAAACTAAAGATAAAGAGGGATGGATATGGATAAGAAAAAATACCCGTCAGTGAAATCGAATTTGTACAATGGATATGTAGAGGTGCCTGAAGTAATTAGAAAAGCCAGTGGAATATTAATAAATGGGAAACGGTTTAAGGCATTTATGTTCACAACTGATATTGCACTGATCATGAATAATGATGCTGATGCCATCATGGCAGTCTATCCATTCACACCACATCCGGCCATCATTCAAGCCATTACTTCTGTATCGACCATCCCGATTATGGCCGGGATAGCGGGGGGAACGACCCAAGGGACACGTTCTGCAAATATGGCTTTATTTGCAGAAGCACACGGATGTAAAGCAGTTGTCGTCAATGCACCAACACCGATAGATACAATTGAACAAATAAACGAAGTAATCGATATTCCCATTATTTTAACGGTGGTATCAGAATATACGACTATTGAGAAACGCATAAAAGCTGGTGTAGATATTATTAATGTATCAGGTGCAGGTAGAACGAGTAAAATCGTGAGGGAACTGAGAGAAAAGTATCCTGATTTACCCATTATTGCAACCGGTGGCCCAACGGATGAAAGTATATTGGAAACAATCAAGGCTGGCGCCAACGCAATAACCTATACACCACCATCGAATGGTGAATTGTTCAGCAGAAAAATGATTAATTATAGAGCTTTAGAGAAAAATCGTTTTGAAGATGAATAAGTAGAAATAAAGGAGTAGATTACGTGAAAAAAATGAAAAATCAACCAAAAGCATCAAACAAAAAAGTGATGGGGATTGTTCTGGGTATTATCCTGCTTCTTTTGTTAAGCACTGGTGGTTATATGTATTACAGAAATTGGAAAGCTGAACAATTAGCTATCGAGCGACGCGAAAAAGTTGAAAGCTTAGTAGATGATTATTTAAAAGCGAAGGCTTCAACACGTTTTGAAGCCTATGCAGAAACGCTGCTAGAACAATCGGTTACGGATGAAGGATATACAAAACAAGAGTTGATTGAAAGATATGAAATGATTTTTCAGGCCATCGGAGTCGATGAAGTAGAAATTACAGATCACGAAATCATCTATGATGAAGAAATGGATGTCTATTCATTCACGTATAGTCTAGGCATGAATACGGTTTTAGGCGAAGTTGAAACGTTAAACTATCAGTCAGCCATTTATGAAGCAGAAGATCTTAAAGCAATTCATTGGGATCATTCCCTATTTTTCCCTAATATGGTGGAAGGTGATACAGTGGAGTTAACTTACACTGAGCCTAACCGGGGATCTATCTATGACCGGAACGGAAATATGCTTGCTGGTGAAGGCGATGCCTATGAAGCTGGTTTGTATCCTGCCGTCATAGGAGAAGGGGAAGAACGAGAAAATCAATTAGCAACTGTAAGTGACACATTCGACATATCAGTAGAAGCACTTGAACAACTCCTTGGCCAAAATTGGGTTACGGAAGAGAGTTTCGTTCCTTTTACAATCGTGGATGCAGGCGAGACACCAGAAGTTCCAGGTGTCTTGTATCAGCAAACGATTGACCGACTCTATCCTTTAGGAGAAGCTGCGGCACATTTGATTGGTTACGTCGGGGATGTTTCTGCTGAAGACATTGGAAATAATCCATTATTACAATCAGGACAAGTAGTAGGTAAGAGTGGTTTGGAATACAGATTTGATAAAGAGCTACGGGGAGAAATGGGTGGACAAATAGCACTTGCTGATAGCGAAGGTGAGACCAGAGAAGTTGTGATAGAAAGAGAGAAAAAAGATGGCGAGTCACTCCGTTTAACTATAAATACTGATATTCAATCAGAATTATTTGCATCATTTAAATCTGAACCAGGTGCTGCTTCTGTTATGGATCCCAAAAATGGTGAACTTCTCGCTTTGACGAGTTCACCCTCTTATGATCCCCAGCTTTTTGCTCGCGGGATTTCCCAGGCAGATTATGACGCATACAACGAAGATGAGAATCAGCCATTCTTAAATCGTTTCACTTCCCGCTACGCACCAGGTTCAACATTTAAGATCCTGACCTCACTTGTTTTGCTCGATTCAGGAGTTACAACACCTGAGAAAATCAATACCATCGAAGGCCTAAACTGGTCATCGGACAGGGAAGGTTTTGGAGATAGACAGATCACAAGAGTGAATGATGCGGTCACTGAGGTTGATTTAACCGCTGCCTTGGTTTATTCAGATAATATCTATTTTGCCATGGAAGCTCTGGAACTCGGGCTGAATGATTTTGTCGAAAACATGCTACAGTTTCCGTTTAGTGAAGATTTTGATATACCTCTAACCATGGAACCCGCTCAACTGGCAAACAATAATGAAATTAGTGAGATTACTTTATTAGCTGACACAGCCTATGGGCAAGGTGAAATATTGATGAATACCATCCATCAACAAGCTTTCTACACACCTGTTCTAAACAAAGGAGAATTTGTCTATCCTCAATTACTCCTTCAAGAGAAAGAAGCTATGACTGAAGCAATTGTATCAAGCGAAAACGCTGATCTGGTAAGAGATATGCTGGTTGAAACGGTGACAAGCTCAAATGGGACGTCCTATCCTTTAAATGACTTGAGTTATTCGGTTGGCTCTAAAACTGGAACTGCTGAAATTGCTGGCGAAGATGAGAACGAAACAAACGGATTTTTGTATGTATTCGATGAACAAGATGAATCTTATTCCTTCGTAGGCTTTTTAGAAGGACAAAAAAGTGGCGATGTAATCGACCAGTTTTATCCTTTCTTTACGACTGTTAAAACCCTTATTGATTGATGCTATAAAATGAATTGAAATAAGTATTGTAAGATAAAGCGTTATATGATATATTGACTGTGTTTTTATATGATTTGAAATTTTGAAGGAGACAATTTATGAACAGCGACCCTTGGAGTATACAGCCCTTTATTGGGCAAATAGTAGTTATTATCAGCTTAATTGTGTTACACGGATTTTTTTCAGCTGCTGAGATGGCCATGGTGTCCATCAATCCAAACAAAATGATGGAAGAGTCCTTAGATGGAAGTAGGAAAGCAAAACGGATTTTATGGATTTTAGACAATGCAGACGAGTTTCTAACGACCATTCAAGTAGGCATGTCGTTATCAGCTATGATTACAAGTGGTATGACTGCATTTTTAATCACGCGTCTAGTCGAATCGTCGACTAATCCGATTCTTTCTTCACAAGTATTTGTACTGGTCGTTAGTGCGATCGTACTCACCTACTTGCTTTTATCGTTTGGTGAAAAGATCCCTAAGGCAATAGCAAAACAAAACCCGGATGAAATAGCAATGAAGCTATCTGGTCTGGTTTTGGGTCTTAGATATCTTTCGCTACCTTTAATTTGGTTACTTGATGTCACAGTTAAAGGTTTGAAATACATCTTACCGATAGAGTTTAAGGTGGCAGACGAAGCTATTACACGAGACGAATTTCGTTCCTTTATTGAACATAGCCATCAGCATGAGGTTATTGATATAGATGAATTTTCAATGTTGAAAGGGGTATTATCCCTTGATAATAAAATTGCTCGTGAAGTGATGGTTCCGCGGACGGATGCATTTATGTTAGATTATGATGATCCAAACGAAGAAAATATTGAGGCTATGCTAGAAACGCCTCATTCACGTGTCCCGCTATATTTTGAAGATAAAGACAACATTCTAGGGATCGTTCACGTTAAAAATTTATTGCAGGCATCAAAACATAAACCATTGTACTCGATCGATTTAAAAGAAATCAGTAACCAACCTTTGTTTGTTCCAGAAACTATTTTTATAGATGATCTGATTTTTCAGATGAAACGGACACAAAATCAATTGGCGATCCTGAACGATGAATATGGTGGTGTCGTTGGTATTGTTACATTAGAAGATTTATTGGAAGAAATTGTGGGAGAAATTGATGATGAATACGATGAATCAAACAGTTTGATTGAACGTATTGAGAATTCAGTTTATAGTGTAGATGGATCCACACCATTAGATAAGTTTAATGATTACTTCGATACTATGATCGATTCGGAAGATGTGGATACGATTGCGGGTTACTTTATCACTGAATTTGGAAGTATACCCTCTGAGTCAGAGAATGCGTTCATGCGCGTTGGGAATTTAAGCCTGGTCGTCAGCAAAATGGATGGCTCACGCATTTCTTCTCTTATTGTAAAGAAGATTGAAGAAGGAAATAATGAAGAATTAATCGAAAATGAGAAAGAGTAAGCAGTTTTTTTGATCTGTACTCTTAATGACAAAGGCTGGGACGGGGTATTGTCTCGGCCATTGTTTTATATTAGATAGATTTAATTAGTTTAGGAGAGATAAAGTGGAAATTAATTTAGGAATGCTGATAACGATATTTATGATCAACGTTGTTTACGTTACGTTAAATACGCTTCGAATGATGTTGACGATGAAAGGGTATCAAGTAGCAGCGCCCTTCATAGCCATGGTTGAAGTAGCCGTTTGGGTCGTCGGACTAGGACTGGTACTGGATAACTTGGATAACGTTTTAAATATCATTGTTTATTCTGTAGGTTTTGGTGCAGGTATTTACATGGGCATGAAAATAGAAGATAAACTGGCTTTAGGCCATATACTTGTAACGACCATTGTACCTGAAAATGGCTGGGATGTTGCAGAAGAAATTAGAGGCGAAGGCTATGGTGTAACGATTACTCAGGCTTATGGTAGAGAAGGCGCCCGTTATATTCTGGAAATATTAACACCCAGATCAAATGAAAGAAGTCTATACCGGTTGATTCATGAAGTAGAACCAAAAGCGTTTATAATATCTTATGAACCACGATATATTAATGGCGGATTTTGGACAAAACGAATGAGGAAAAATATAAAACAAGTCAAAAATAACCCTAAAGCAGATCCGTTTACCGAATTTAAATGATGGAGTGACAAATTATGATGAATTGGATAGAACCTGGCAGTACAATCGGTATTATAGGTGGAGGCAGTGTCGCTCGCTTGCTGGCACTGTCAGCAAAAAAATTAGGGTATCACGTGGGTGTCCTAGACCCTCATGCGCATTGTTTAGCTGAAAGCATTGCCGACTGGCATTTAATAGCTGAACTCACAAATGAAAAAGCGTGTTTGGATCTAGCTATGAAGAGTGATGTGGTCGTTTACGAATCGGATGCTTTTCCGTCTCATTTGGTTAAAAAAATAATGCGCACCGTTCCTGTGCCTCAAGGCGAAGAGTTGCTCTCCATTTCTCAAGACAGAATGTTGCAGAAGGCTTTTTTGGAATCGGTACGCGTAAATATTGCCCCATTTGCAACCATCATCTCTTTGGATGACATCAGAGAAGCTGTAAAGAGTATTGGGTTTCCGTGCGTCTTGAAATCAAATAGTACCGATGAACGATATAAAAAAAATCATGTAATATTCGGTGAAGAAGATATTACCTCTTCGACAGATTTCTTGAACCAAGGAACCTGCGTTCTAGAAGCTTGGATACCTTCAGAAAAAGAATTATGTCTAGCCTTAGTGAAAAGTAACAATGGGGAAATCTCGACTTTTTCTATAACAGAAATGAAATATAAAAATGATGAATTTTATCAAGCTGTTGCACCTGCTCAGATCGAGAGCGAAGTGGAACAAGAAATAAGCCGTATTGGTCAAGTTATTGCAGAAAAGTTGGAGTTTGTCGGAGTCATGGCTGTTGAAGTCTTTTCAACGTCTAGCGGAGCACTGTATGTGAATGAAATCGTTGCACATCCCCACCGTGCTTTTCATTACACCTTCAACTTTCCAAATCTTTCTCAATATGAGGTATTGATTAAAGCCGTAACTGGATGGCCTATAAGCGTAACAAATAGATTGTCTGATTCCATCGTTATGCAAGTGATAAGAACTGATGAAAAAGATCTGGTTTATACGCAAGCACAAATCAAACCCGATTGGCTTTTTACCTTTTATGATAATATTAATGGATCAGAAACCACTGAGTTTGGTCATATTGTGGTTCCAACTAAACAAGTCACTAAAATATTGGATCAGTTGACTGACATATTTGTCTAAATGAAGGACGTACAGATGAAAAAAATGAATAAAGTTGAAGTTAAAGCCTATGACTATATGAAAAATGAAATAACGTTTTTACATTGGACAATAGATAAACAGATAAAAGAATTAGATATAGCCAAACAGCTTGAGATTAGTCGCACACCAGTAAGACGAGCACTCAACCGATTAATTGTAGAAGGCTATGTCTACCGAGTACCGAATAAAGGTGTGTTCGTAGGGGGTAGGCCGCTTGATTTAAGTCAGCAGAAGGAACGTATCTATTTTCTTGAATCATTACTTCAACACATTTTTTATACGCTACAGCTTGCTGAGTGTATCATTGACACTGAACCTTTTTCGGGCACGATAGAAGACTTGAAAGTTGCAAAATCATTCAAGTCAAATCAATTTGAAACGGTTGAGATCGACTTGTGGAAAATGCTACTCAGTTATCATTCAAACACCTATATGAATGATCGAGTTATTGAGACGATGGTTGGTTTATATCAAGATTCGAATCAGATACCGCTTATTTTTCAAAAAAGCAGAGCCATTAAAATAACGCATTATGAAAAATTAATGGAATGGATCAAAGAACAAAACTACACTTATGCCAGACGAGAAATTCGGATCCTGCTTAATCAACTGCTTATCAATCTTATTCAAGGTATTGATGAATAAGAAATGGTATTTGTAAAACTCTATGCTAATGGGCATGGAGTTTTTTTTTAGCCTGAAAGCACATAGACTTTAATTTAGCCAGAGTAAAATAGTTTTTGGAAATAAGGGAAAGGGCAGAATGTAGAAATTCATAACAATTACATGTATACGGTTACCGTTACGGTGCATATTCTCTAGTAAGATGTATGGAAAGAATGGTCGGTTTTCTGTATAATGGAATAACGTATGAACACCTGAAAGGATGAAGAAAGTGGTACTGCGAGAAGATATTTTACAAGGGATGAATCCCAAGCAGAAAGAGGCAGTTGCTCACACAGAAGGGCCATTACTTATTATGGCCGGAGCAGGATCTGGGAAAACACGGGTATTGACTCACCGGATTTCTTATTTGATTCAAGAAAAAGGCGTGAATCCGTGGAACATATTAGCCATTACTTTTACCAACAAAGCAGCTTCAGAAATGAAAAGCAGAGTTGCAGGACTTGTTAAAGATGGCGGACAAGACGTATGGGTCTCTACCTTTCACTCAATGTGTGTCCGTATCTTGAGAAGAGAAATAGACCATGTTGGATACAGTTCTAATTTCACTATCGCTGATCCCGGAGAACAGCTGACATTGATGAAAAAGATACTTAAGCGATTAAATATCGATCCTAAAAAATATAATCCAAGAGCGATACTTTCTGAAATAAGCAATGCTAAGAATGTTTTGCAGAACGAAAAAGAATTTCGTGCTGAAGCAACAGATTTCTTTGGTAAAATGGTTGCTGATTGTTATGATAGTTATCAACGTGAATTAAGACAAGCTGAAACAGTGGATTTCGATGATTTGATCATGCTGACGGTACGTCTATTCGAAGAACATAGAGATATCCTGGAGTATTATCAGACAAAATTCCAATACATTCATGTGGACGAGTATCAGGATACCAACCATGCACAGTATCGTCTTGTCAAACTACTGGCAGAACGATTCAACAACATTTGTGTCGTAGGTGACGCTGACCAGAGCATTTATGGCTGGCGCGGAGCTGACATGGAAAATATTCTGAATTTTGAACGGGACTATAGCGATGCAAAAGTCGTTTTACTGGAACAGAATTATCGTTCAACCAAAAACATTTTAAAAGCTGCCAACGATGTGATTTCACATAATTCGAAACGTAAAGATAAACATTTATGGACAGATAAAAATGGCGGAGAATTTATTACGTATTATCGTGCAGGTAATGAGCATGAAGAGGCCCGTTACGTGATCCAGCATATCCAGCAAGAATTGGAGAAGAATCCGGATAGAGAATACGGGGATTTCGCTGTCCTTTACCGAACGAACGCGCAATCGCGTGTGATGGAAGAAACGCTGATCAAAACGAATATTCCTTACCGAATGGTAGGGGGACATAAATTCTATGACCGTAAAGAAATCAAAGATGTGTTGGCTTATTTAACACTCATTGCCAATCCTAAAGACAATCTCAGTTTTGCCCGTATCGTCAATGAACCGAAACGCGGCATTGGAGCGAGTACGGTTGAGAAATTAGCCTTAGCCGCTGAAGAGATGGGCTGGAGCTTGTATGATGCAGCCTTAAATGCGAACAGCATCAACCTTTCACCGCGTGCAACCAAGAAGGTAGAAGCTTTTGCCTTCATGATTCAGGATTTTCTTAAGATGGCAGAGTTCTTGAGCATTACAGAGTTGACGGAAGAGATCTTGAATAAATCAGAGTACTTACCGACGTTGAAAAAAGAACGCACTCTGGAAGCTGAGACACGTGTTGAAAACATCGAAGAATTCTTGACTGTGACAAAACAATTTGATGAGCAGCAACCAGATGATGCAAGTCTGATTACGTTCCTGACCGACCTGTCACTGATTTCAGACATCGACCGTTTAGAAGAAGAACCGACAAGTGAGATCACTTTGATGACCTTACATGCCGCCAAAGGTCTGGAATTCCCAGTTGTGTTCCTGATTGGCATGGAAGAAGGACTCTTCCCGCTCTCTCGAGCAGACTCTGATGAAGAACAAATGGAAGAAGAGAGACGATTAGCTTATGTTGGGATCACGAGAGCAGAAGAAAAACTGTACCTTACGAATGCATTGTCACGGGCACTTTACGGGCGCGTCCAATCCAACCGTCCATCCCGCTTTTTAGAAGAAGTGGATGAGACAGTATTAGAAATCGAAGAATCCAGTACGTTGAAACCATTTTCAAGTGGAATGTACAAAGGCATGGGGAACAGTTCGAACGATCCGTTCGATAATAAGACGAAAAAAAGGAAAAACTTTGTCTCACATGCCACAGGCAATAGTGGCGCAGAAAAACTGGACTGGCAAGTGGGAGAAAAAGTTAAACACAAAGTATGGGATATTGGAACCGTCGTGAAAATCAGTGGTGAAGGTGACGATCTCCAACTTGACATTGCTTTTCCGGGAATCGGTATCAAGCCACTCTTGGCGAGTTTTGCACCGATAGAAAAATTATAAAAGTAGGAAGGATAGTCCAATGACTGAAAAAGTGAATTTTGATCAGGCAAGAGAACGTGTCGATGAGTTGGTCACTTTGCTGGACCAGTATAGTCATCAATACTATGTTTTGGACCAGCCAACCATTCCAGACGAAGAGTATGATCAGTTATACAGAGAATTAGTTGAATTGGAAGAAACCTATCCGATACTTGTTCAGAATGATTCACCGACTCAACGTGTAGGAGGCACTCTTTTAGAAGGTTTTGAAAAAGTGGAACATGATATACCCATGTTGAGCTTGGACAATGCATTTTCTAAAGAAGATTTGAAAGATTTTGACCGTAAAGTTTCTGAGTTAGTAGATAAACCTTACACCTATCAATGCGAATTGAAGATGGATGGCTTAGCGGTTTCTCTGAAATATGAAAAAGGCAAATTCAAACAAGCCGTGACCCGTGGAGATGGGATGGTGGGTGAAAATGTGACGGTAAATGTTAAAGCGATCAGATCCATACCGCTCACGTTGAAAGAACCGTTGACCCTTGAGACACGCGGAGAAATTTACATGCCAAAATCTTCGTTTGTTGCGTTGAATCAAAACCGTGAAGAACAAGGCGAAGCCGTTTTTGCGAACCCACGCAATGCGGCAGCTGGGACGATACGTAATTTGGATCCTAAAGTAACCGCATCGAGAAACTTGAGTGTGTTTCTATATTCACTCGCACAAGTTGAGGAGAAAGAAGTTATAAGTCAATCAGAATCTTTAGGATTACTTGACGACTTGGGCTTGAAAACAAACCCGGAACGACGTGTGTTTGCATCCATAGACGACGTATGGGCTTTTGTTGAAGAATATCAGGAAAAGAGAACGACGCTTCCTTATGAAATCGATGGGATCGTCATTAAGGTAAATGAGCTGGATAACCAGAAAAAAGCGGGATACACAGTGAAGGCGCCGAGATGGGCCATTGCTTATAAGTTTCCTGCAGAAGAAGCTGAGACCCTTTTACGGTCGGTTGAGTGGACAGTGGGACGTACCGGCGTCGTTACGCCTACTGCTATCATGGATCCTGTCCAGTTAGCAGGTACAACGGTGCAGCGCGCAAGTCTGCATAACGTTGACCTAATGAAAGCAAAAGATATTCGCTTGAAGGATACTGTCGTTGTGCGTAAAGCAGGAGACATCATTCCTGAAGTGGTTAAAGTAAATAAAGACAAACGGCCAGAAGATAGTCAGCAGTATGAATATCCGACGCACTGTCCGGCCTGTCAGAGTGAACTGATGCATCTGGATGAGGAAGTGGCCTTAAGATGTATGAATCCAAGTTGTTCTGCTCAGGCAAAAGAAAAATTGACCCATTTTGTTTCCCGAAACGCGATGAATATAGATGGTTTAGGTGAGCGGATCGTTGCACAACTCTATGATGAGTCCTTGATCAAAGATTCTGCTGATTTATACTACTTAGAAAAAGAGCAGCTGTTGACCTTAGATAAAATAGCTGACAAGTCCGCGGATAACGTACTCCGCGCCATCGAAAAATCGAAAGAAAATTCATTGGAGCGATTAGTTTTTGGTTTAGGGATCAGACACGTCGGAGTGAAAGCGGCAAGATTACTTGCCGAGGAGTTCGTCACTATGGAACGACTGAGAGAGGCATCAAAAGAAGCGATTGAAGCCATCGAAGGACTGGGCGAAACGATTGCCGAAAGCATTCAAGCCTTCTTCGAATTAGAAGAAGTCGCTCAATTGATTCGAAAGCTTAGAGAAGCAAGTGTCAACATGGAATACAAAGGTAAACGTAAAGAAGAAATCGAAAAGGTAGCTTCTTATTTTTCAGATAAAACAGTTGTCATTACAGGGAAATTGGAACATTACACCCGTGATGAATTAAAAGAGAAGTTGACTGATCTTGGCGCAAAAGTCACGGGCAGTGTGTCTAAGAATACAGACTATCTGATTGCAGGAGAAGAAGCAGGCAGTAAATTGAAAAAAGCAGAGGATTTACACGTGCCAGTATTAACTGAACAGCAAGTTCTTGAGGAGATTGATGAATGAATAGAATTGAGAGTGAGAGCGAGTGAAAAAGAAAACAGTTCTTAGTTTAATAATTGCCCAGGCTTTGTTTCTTTCAGCATGTGGTTTTTTCCCGGATCCCGTTGATCCGAATGAGTCGAGCCAAGAAGAAGTTGAACGTTCCAGTGAGACAGCGAATCAGCCGGATGAAGATGTAGCGTCCACGATTGAAGAGCAGGTGGATTCAAATTATTACCGTCCGGTCATCACTGAAGACGGCACTTACGCACCAAGTCAAAATAGAGGGATCACACGCAATCTTAATTCAAATATCAATATACGGACATTTGAAACAGACTTGATGCGCCACTCTCAGGCTTATTTCCCTACGGACAACCATTTCTTTCAGGAAGGTCAATTCCTATCTTCTTCGCAGGTCACAAACTGGATAGGAAGAGAACAGGTACCCGTTGAAGTAGAGGAAGAAGAGGAAGAGGGAGAAGAAGAAATAGATGAACAGAATCAGGGGCTGAATCCTCCATCTAATAATACCTTTGATCCTGCAGAACGTAATCCGAATTATCTGAGTTCGGTGCTTGAACAGAACTATTACAGACAAACGGAAGAAGGATTGGAACTGGCCGGAGTCAGTGTCGGACTCGCATTGAATCAAATCGATTATTATAGAGATGATATTGGGACTCGCTTACAGCAACCCATTTCATCTGACGAATTACTGGCAGCCGGCAAAGAGATGGCAGATAAAGTTATTTCACGTATGCGTAACACTGAAGGGTTAGAAGAGATTCCAATATTCATAGGCTTATACGAACAATCAACACAAGACGACCTGGCACCAGGAACCTACGTATCAGTGGGGCTTGTTGAAAATGGCAATACCAATGTGTCTGGTTGGGAGAATATAAATGAAGATCGTCTGGTCTTTCCGTTAGAAGGCATGCAGAGCGCTGAAGGCAATAACTTTGCTAACTTCAGATCTGAAGTCGAGGGATTTTTCCCTAATATAAGTGGCGTAACCGGACTGGGTCATTATGTAGAAGACCAGTTAATGAATTTAGAGATTACGATCACTACTCAGTTCTATGGCAAAGGAGAAATGATTGCCTTTACCCAGTTTTTAAACGAAGCGGGTAAAACGTATTTACCGAATAATGTGCCGACTCAAATAAATGTCGAGTCTCTAAATGGTATGGAGTCTTATCTAGACAGAGAAGCCGAACAAGAAGATTATGAGGTTTATATCTTTAATTAAATGCAGATAAAATAACTAGCAGACGAAAGGATAGATAACATGGCGATAAATGAAGAAACAGTTAAACAAGTAGCCAAACTGGCAAAGCTGGAATTTGATGATAGTACGATTGACTCTATTACAAAAGAGTTGGATCAAATTGTAGAAATGGTAGAAAAACTGGATGCCCTGGATACAGAAGGTGTCGAAGGAACCTATCACGGCCTTCCTCAGACAAACGTTTGGAGAGAAGACGTTGTTCAAAAAGGAACGGATAGAGAAGACTTGTTTAAAAACGTTAAAACACGAAAAGATGGCTACATTGAAGTGCCTGCCATGTTTGATAACGGGGGGAGTGAAGCGTAATGGATTTCTTGGATTATACTTTAGAAGAATTACATGAAAAACTGGTCAGTAAAGAATTCACAGCGGTTGAATTGATGGAATCTGTTTATGCAAATATCGCTCAAACAGATGAACAAGTGGGGGCTTTTTTAACACTAAGTAAAGAGGAAGCTCTTGCAGCTGCTAAGGAAATGGATGAACAGGGTATTGATGAAAAAAATGTCTTGAGTGGCTTACCTATTGGGATCAAAGATAACATTTCTACCAAAGGTATCAAAACAACAGCAGCTTCGAAAATGCTGGAAGACTTCGTCCCGGTTTATGACGCGACGGTTATTGAAAAATTAAAGCAGGCTGGTATGATCACGGTCGGAAAATTGAATATGGATGAATTTGCGATGGGTGGGTCTACAGAGAACTCTGCCTTTCAAATAACACGCAACCCATGGGATTTAACGAAAGTACCAGGCGGTTCATCAGGTGGCTCAGCCGCAGCCGTAGCGGCCGGTTTAGTCCCGGTCTCTCTAGGTTCAGATACGGGTGGTTCAGTTCGTGAACCGGCAGCCTTTACCGGACTTGTAGGCATGAAACCTACATATGGTCGCGTGTCACGCTATGGTCTCATTGCATTTGCTTCCAGTCTGGATCAAATTGGTCCGTTTACGCGTACAGTCAAAGATAACGCCCTAGTCTTGAATGCAATCAGTGGCACAGATGAGAAGGATTCAACTTCTTACCGAGGAGAGACACCTGACTTTACCGAGGATATCGATAAAGGGGTCAAAGGCCTACGTATTGGGGTACCGAAAGAATACTTCCATGAAGACGCACAAGAACCGGGCGTGATCGAATCTGTCCGTCAAGCCATTAATTTCTATGAAAAAATGGGGGCAGAAATTGTAGAAGTTAGCTTGCCACATTCCGAATATGGCATTCCGGCTTACTATATCATTGCCTCATCAGAAGCATCCAGTAACTTGCAGCGTTTCGACGGTATTCGTTATGGTTACCGTTCAGAAAACATCGAATCACTTGAAGATATTTACATCAAATCACGATCAGAAGGTTTTGGTAAAGAAGTGAAGCGCCGTATCATGCTTGGAACGTTCTCCTTGAGTTCAGGATTTTATGATGCTCACTTTAAAAAAGCAGCACAAGCCCGTACGTTGATCAGACAGGACTTTGAAAAAGTGTTTGAAGACGTCGATGTATTAGTTGCACCGACAACGACAACGACTGCTTTTGAAATCGGCGGAAAAATAAAAGATCCACTTGCCATGTATATGTCGGACATATTGACGGTTCCTGTCAACTTAGCAGGCGTGCCTTCACTATCGATTCCATGTGGGTTTTCAAATGATATGCCCGTCGGGATGCAGATAATCGGCAAACATTTCGATGAAAAAACAATTTACAGAACCGCTTATGCTTTTGAAAAAGAAAACGATTATCATACAAAAAAACCATCATTTAGAGGAGGAGAATAAGCGATGAATTTAGAACCAGTTATAGGCCTGGAAGTGCATGTGGAATTAAAAACCGATTCTAAAATGTTCTCCCCGTCACCCGCTCATTTTGGTGCGGAACCTAACACAAATACAAACGTCATCGATTGGGGACACCCAGGGGTCTTGCCCGTCGTAAATAAACGTGCCATTGAATTTGGCATGAGAGCAGCTTTAACATTAAACTGTGGCATAGCTGAATATACGAAATTTGATCGCAAAAATTATTTTTATCCAGATAACCCAAAAGCGTATCAAATTTCACAGTTTGATAGACCCATCGGCTTTGACGGATGGATCGAAATCGATGTCAAAGGTGAAAAGAAAAAAATCCGTATCGAACGTGTCCATATAGAAGAGGATGCCGGGAAAAATATGCACGGAGATAACGGCTCTTCATTTGTCGACTTGAATCGTCAAGGCACACCGCTGATAGAAATCGTATCAGAAGCAGATATGCGCTCTCCTGAAGAAGCACAAGCCTACTTGGATACCATCAAACAGCTGATTCAATTCACTAAAGTATCAGATGTGAAGATGCAGGAAGGGTCTATGCGCTGTGATGCCAACATTTCATTACGACCTTTTGGCCAAGAAGAATTTGGAACTAAAACCGAACTTAAAAACTTGAACTCCTTCAACAACGTGAGAAAAGGTCTGGAACATGAGATTATCAGACAGGAAAAAATCTTGAATGCTGGTGGAGCACTCCAGCAGGAAACACGCCGTTTCGATGAAACAACTGGAGAAACTATCTTGATGCGTGTCAAAGAAGGTTCCAGTGATTACCGTTATTTCCCTGAACCAGACATTCCTAACCTGGAAATCAGTGAAGATTGGATCAATGATGTCAGAGCATCCCTTCCAGAAATGCCGAAAGAACGTCAGTCAAGATACATTAACGACTACAACTTGCCTGAATATGATGCAGGGGTGTTGACCGCGACGGTTGAAATGTCAGATTTCTTCCAGGAAACGGTTGACTACGGTGCCGATCCTAAACAGGCATCCAACTGGCTGATGGGTGAAGTGTCTGCCTACTTGAACAGTGAGCATCTGGAATTTTCAGAAACCAAACTAACACCCAAAGCATTGGCTGAAATGATCACTTTGATTGATGACGGCACGATTTCTTCCAAGATTGCGAAAAAAGTATTCAAAGAAGTGATTACTAACGGTAGTGATGATGTTAAAGAATTGGTCGAGGAAAAAGGGTGGGTCCAATTAAGTGATCCGGCTAAACTGTTACCAATCATTTCAGAGACATTAGATAATAACGAACAATCCATCGAAGATTATAAGAACGGTAAAGACCGTGCCTTAGGTTTCTTGGTTGGAAGTGTCATGAAACAAACTAAAGGAAAAGCCAACCCGGGTGTCGTGAACAAACTTCTCAAAGAAGAAATGGACAAACGTTAAGGTTAACTGAAAAAGGGGGTGGATGGACGGTGAGAAAACGCGCTCGCGTTATTTATAATCCGACATCCGGTCGTGAACTTTTAAAAAAACAAATACCAGATATTTTAAGTGAATATGAAAAAGCGGGTTACGATACCAGTGCCTTTTGTACAACACCAACACCTCTAAGCGCTCAAGAAGAAGCTGACCGATGTACGAAAGATGGTTTTGATCTTATTGTGGCAGCTGGGGGAGATGGGACGATCAATGAAGTAATCAATGGCATCTCGCCATATGAGCCTCGGCCCAAGCTGGCAATCATACCGGCGGGCACAACCAATGATTATGCGCGCGCCTTAATGATCCCACGTTATGATTTTGT